>JAEXTR010000323.1 GCA_023406915.1 Bacteroidota bacterium | reverse complement strand
ATTAGCCCATTTTCAGCGTGAATTGATGATCCGTTCTCAATCGTAGGCGCCTCAGGACCTTCATAAGTCAGACTGAGGCTGAAACCACCAAGCACTTCGGTGTCACCTGTAATCTGTACAGCTGTGGTTGCAAATCCATTGCCGAGAGAAACCGGAGGGAGCAATGAAACCAGTATCGTTCCTGTGCCACCATTTCGTGGTTTTTGTGGAAGTGATGATGGAGTTGCGCCATAATTTGAGGCGAAGACAAAGAGATCATCGAAGCCAATTGTGTTGTTCGGAACAGGAAGTCCATTTGGATTTGACAGTGATGATCCTATATCATACTTTACTCTGTATTGAGCGGAGTTATGTCCGTTTGCCTCACTAAAGTATGCGGCAGAAAAGCCAACGAGATCTGCAAAATCTACGTTACCATCCCCAGCTTCAGTAACAATCTGAGATGAAACCTGTTTTGCGAAATCGCCATAATGCAGTGTGACTTCACCTGAAGCCGCAAGAGTATAGACAGGTACCTGCCGGTCATTTATCTCGTCGTAATATCGTACATCAGAAGCCGAAATAGTAAAAGAATGGTATCCCGGTTGCAGGATTTTTACACGAAGCTTCGCAATATACTCTCCGTAAGCCGGGACTATATTCCCACTGAGACTTGTGATATTCAATTGCAGGGTCGAAGCATTAATCTGGCGTCTGAAGGTTATAATATTTCCAGTAAGATTACCATCCTCACTTACCAATTCTGCTTTGGTTGAATCCCAGGAGATGATTATCTCAGCAGAGATGAAGGGCTGATTATCAGTGGCAGTTACAAAACAGTCCAGATAGGCATCGGTATAGCTCCAGTCATCCGGATGCACAAGGCTTGCCTGGCCCATGCCTGCTACAGGGGTGAGAAGGAGGGAAGAAGCTGGAGTTTGAGTTTGGGCTGCAAACAAGGTCAGAGAGAGCGGATTACCGGGGTTCACATAACCCTTCAGGAAAGGTGACTTGATTGCACTTGCAGCGTTAAGTTTCCCTGATCCAAATATAGGATTAGAAATATTGCCAGTATATTCATCTTTTGTTGAGCTGGTTCGCAAGGCATTATAGACATCAGAAGCACTGGCATCAGGGTATTCCTGATATAGTAAAACCGCAGTCCCAGCCACAGCAGGTGTAGCCATGCTTGTTCCATGCATCACATAATAGTTTGCATCTCCACCTGGCGAACCGTCATTATCAATCCAGAACTGCGAGGAGAATTTGAATACATCACGATCGCGAAGAGAGATTACCGCTGTTCCAGGTGCTACGATATCTGGTTTCAGAAGACCATCAATTCTTGGTCCCTGAGAAGAGTACCCCGCAATATCATTCGTGGTTTGGATCCCAGTGGAATAGGAGCTTCCATTTGAGGCAGTCCAGGTCGTTTTTGTCGCTTAAGACCCGACAGTGAATGCATTATCAGCAGAACCTGGAGAGCAAAGTGTATATTCGGGTGAGGCAGCATCAAAAGTCACTATGCCTTCATTGGCATATTCGTAGATGTGAAATCTGTGGGTAGAGGATGAGGGGTTTTCGACTTTCAGGTAAAATACTCCATTACCAAAAGGAAGGTAGGCATTGTATTGAGATATCTGCGATTCTGTTCCCCTTGGGCTTTGTGTTGCAGGGAAATGGTACACATCAGCTATTTCCTGAAAAGCCTCATCGTAGTATTTGAGATTCAGATTACTTCTGGCAGACCCATCTGACCAGACGAGATTAAGTGCGAGAAAATTCTGATCAAACCCTGCGTTTGTATACACAACTTTAATGAAATCAGAAGTATTATTCGGGGATACTGTTCCCGTAAAATGCCTTTTTGTATTACCTTCATTACCGGCAGCAACAAAAACCGGAACATCTTTTTGTGAATAACACCAATCAATCTTTTGTTCAACAGGGGATGAGCCATCATGGTACGTATCCCAACCACCATAGCTCAGGGAAATTACTTTTGCGCCATACACTTCAATAGCTGCATCAAGGGCTGCGATCACAGCAGCATTTGATGCCATACCAGTATTATCATTCCCGATTTTAAGGAAGATGAGGTCTGCACCGGGAGCGATTCCCTTGTATGCAAACCCACCATTTCCTGTGTTGCCGGATGAAAGGGTACCTTGTGAAGAGATGATGCCTGTTATATGGGTCCCATGACCAGTAGATTTGTTTTCCACATTGTCATCAAGAGCAGGAAAAGCAGAGTAATCCTTTTTTAGTAAATTTGCTGGAAGGTCAGGGTTCAGGGGTTCGGTATCCAGACCTGAATCAAGAATTGCAATTTTTACGCCAGCACCTGTGATACCAAGCTGATGAAGAGAGTCAGCCCTGATTGCCTTGCCTACAGCATTTATGAGGGGTTTCATAAAGGGCATGTCGATGTCAGCTGAAACCAGTCTTCTTTCTGCAAGGAGTATCGGAAGCGAAGATATATTAACCAGTGCGCTGTAAATGAAATAGGGGTGGTATTGACCCGGTACTGTCAACAGGCGTATGGATTAAGTTCTTACGGCACCCGCTGAGAATAGAGAATTGAATTCCGGTACAACCTCTGAAAATGAGAGGAGCATCGGAACAAATCGGCTTCCAGCCAGGTTGCCATCCAATTTTGCGGCAGCGTATTCTTTAAGTAACAGACCACTCCCAACCTTATCCATAAGGCTTGCAGGGATATCGTAAGAATTACCGGGGATGAGAGTCTGTTGCTTTTGAGGATACACCACCTGAAGGCTTAGTGCTATCCATAGCACTAACAGTGATGCAGATTTCATCCTTGAATCTCAATAAATTAGTATCCTTACACCGGCATTATCGGATTCCTCAAGAAAAAGTTAAGGGTATAAACAGTAAAATCTTTTAACTCAAAGAGTTAAGAAATTTAACAGTAAGCGATTTTGTGAGAGTTTAGATAGATTCAGGGAATAAAATTAGCCGCACCAATCAATGATTGGTGCGGACAAAAATCTAGTTGAGTGAAGCTGGGGGAAGGGAATCTAGGAGAATAGAGTTAATTCTGGATCTTGCGTACTCGATGGGGAATGGTTTCAGGAAATAGTCTTTTGCCCCCAGGTTTTTCATCTGCTTTATTACATCCCGGTTATCGACTGCCGAGACTATAACAACTGAGATATCCTTTGATTTAGACTGACTTCTCAGGTGTTCTATAAATTCAAACCCGTTCATAAAGGGCATCAGGATATCAAGAAATATAATGTCGGGGGTGAAGGTATGCATTTCTTCAACCGCACGTGTACCATTTTCTGCAATGCGTACTTCACAATTAAAGTATCTTGTTAAAAATAGTTCAAAGAAAGTGCGCGATACATCATCATCATCAACAACGAGCGCTTTCATAACTTTAGGATAATTAGAGTAGGGAATTTTCATTGTGGCACCTGTGTAGATTTTCCATTATTCATAATCCAGTAAATATTAAGGTCTGATGCTGTAATAAAGCCATCGAGGTTAAAGTCGGCACTCATATACCCAAATTGTCCGTTTTGCTGAATCCAGGAAATATTACGGTCATTTGCAGTGATCGCACCATCTCCATTTCCATCACCGGCAATGAGCATCCATTTCCCGTCTGAAGCCTGGATAAGGGGCTGAATTCCGAACGCACTGCCCTGTGATGATGAGAAGTCATACACTGAACTTGTTGTGGAGAGTGCCTGGGAGGCAGCCGTTATCACGGGAAGGTGATTTCGCTGGGTGATCACGAGGTAATAGTTTCCGTTTAGCTGAGGGAAAGAGAGAGGAGTGGATCCGTCAGTATCTGTAATGGTTCCATTACGAAGCAGGAATCCGGCACGACGTGCAACCATCGATGATTTAGTCAGCCCAGTACGTAGTTCTACCAGCACCCAGTCAACAATGTTAGGGTTTGCGGTGAAGAAGCCGCCTGCCACAGATTCAGTTCCGGTATGGTTCCATGGAGCACCTGAGAAAGGATGGTTTTGGGGAAGCAGGCTGGCAGTATTGAGAGAGTTTCTCATTAAAGCATCCGTAGTCTGGTAGCAACCTTGCAAAAGCATCTTTACCGGTGCAAGTATGTGCACCGTCACGGTGCATGAACCGACAGTATGTGGTATAGTTTGCCCTCGTCCATTAAGTAACTGAGAAGCAGATATAATAATCAGGGATGTCCCAGCCTTTTTCGGCGTAAATTTCAGAGTACAGAGTATACCAGAACCAGATACATTACCACTTGATGGAATGACCTGATCAACGATCACCCTGTTT
>JAEXTR010000302.1 GCA_023406915.1 Bacteroidota bacterium | reverse complement strand
GTGCTGAGCCTGGAGGGCTGGGACTTTTTAAGTGGTAAAAATCTGGTGGTTCAGGGTGTCAGGGATGCTTCTGGTAACCAGATCAGTCCGGTCTCCAAAGCAATTGTACTGCAATCAGCTTTCACATTCCCCGTAAAGATTAATTGTGCTGGTCCCGAGGCAATCGGTTATCAGGCGGATCGTGAGTGGAACCTTAATACAGAGTTCGGATATATGGATGGCAGTAATGGCGCATTCTCCTCATCATTGCAAATTGGTGGAACTGAGGAGGATGAAATCTATCGTACTGAACGCCACTCTATGATCAAATATCAGGTGCGTCTCCCAAAGGGAAATTTCAATGTCAAGCTCTTGTTTGCTGAAAACTATTTCACCACAGGAGGGAAAAGAATTTTCGATGTCTTCCTTGAAGGTCAGCGCGTGATAAACAATCTTGATGTCTGTGCATCGGTCGGACCCAAATTTGCACTGATAAGAGAAATTCAGAATGTTACCGTTACAGATGGTATTCTTGATATTGGATTCGGTGCAAAAGTGGATAACCCCTTTCTCAATGGGATCATCATAGAGCTTAATTATCTCAGCGTCAATGATCCTGAGGTCCCTGGTCATTCAGGTTTTTTGCTCCACCAGAACTACCCAAATCCATTCAATGGTCAGACAACTGTTCCGTTCAGTATTCAGGAGAGTGACTATTACACGCTGACGATCAGTAATGTCCTGGGTGAACAGTTGGTAGCCAGGCAGCTCGGATATTTGCAGCAGGGATTTCACACGGTTGCGCTGACTCATGCTGACCTTGGAACGCATTCACCCTCAACGGGGATTTATTTCTATTCATTGCGGGACTCAAAAAATGTTCAGACCCGCAAACTGCTATTGTTAAACTAATAGTTAGCCACATCATTCAGTTTTAATAATTATTTACCGGTATGTTATGAAACTCACGACACTCTTGATAGCCTGTTTTCTGTTGTTCTCCTCATCCATAATCCTTCCCCAGCAGGATGAAACCGCAATGAAAAAACGAGTTGCTGAACTCGTAGCCAAAATGACTCTCGAAGAAAAAATTGGTCAGATGACGCAGATCACGATCCAGGCAGTCTCTGCCAAACAGGGAAACAAGGATCAGCACCATGAACTAGATGTCGCGAAACTTCAGGAAGCCATCAGGCAATATCATGTCGGTTCCATTCTGAATGTGTATGACAAGGCGCATGAACTGGATTACTGGCACAAGGTTATCACACAAATTCAGGATATCGCGACTAAAGAAACACGTCTGGGAATTCCCGTTCTCTACGGTATCGACGCAATTCATGGCGCCACCTATACAAAAGGCGCAACGCTCTTTCCTCAGGCACTTGCTGTTGGTTCAACCTGGAATGTTGATATCGCAAAGATGATCGGTGAGGTAACTTCTCTTGAAACGAGAGCATCGGGTATCCCATGGAACTTCTATCCTAATATGGATATTGGCAGACAGCCGCTCTGGTCAAGGCTTTGGGAAAGCTATGGTGAGGACGTGGTGCTTTCTTCTCACCTTGGCTCTGCATATATTCATGGCGCTCAGGAAGAAAAGCCTGGCCAAAGGAGTAAGCTGACAACCTGCCTGAAACACTATGTTGGCTACAGTGTTCCCTTCAACGGGCTTGACAGAACCCCCGCCCACATCTCTGAACGGATGCTTCGTGAATATCACCTGCCTCCGTTTGAAGCAGGGGTGAAAGCCGGTTCCCATACAGTTATGGTGAACTCTGCAGAAATTGACGGAATACCGGGTCACGCCAACTATCATCTTCTTACCGAAGTCCTCAGAAATGAATTTCAGTTTGAGGGATTGGTTGTTTCTGATTGGGAAGACATTAAAAGACTGCATACCCGCGATAAGGTTGCTGAAACCCCGAAGGAAGCAGTTAGGCTTGCCGTAATGGCTGGCGTTGATATGAGTATGGTCCCCTATGACTACAGCTTTTACAATCTGCTTATTGAGCTGGTCAGGGAAGGTGCTGTTCCGGAATCACGAATTAATGAAGCAGTATCAAGAATTCTGCTTGTGAAAATGAGAGTGGGACTGTTTGAAAATGCATATCCGGAAACCGAATTAAAACCTTTATTTGCCAGTGAAGGGAATACAAAACTGAATATCTCCGCAGCTGAGGAGTCGTTTGTTCTTCTGAAAAATGATGATCAGATTCTCCCGCTCGATACGAAGAAGAAAATATTCGTTACTGGTCCGACCGCAAATATGCTTTCTGTACTCAACGGTGGTTGGACTATCACCTGGCAGGGGAATGAGGAAGCCCTTTACCCTCAGGAAAAGCACACTATCTACGAAGCTCTGAAAGCCCGTGGTGGAGAAAATGTCACCTATTTGGATGGTTGCTCATTTGACACTGAGCTCAATAGCAATGCAGCAGTTTCAGCGGCTCAGGCAGCCGATGTTATTCTTCTTTGCCTTGGTGAACCAGCGTATTGCGAAACTCCGGGCAATATCGGTGACCTGAATCTTCCCCAGGCACAGCTTGACTATGCACGGAAGATGATGGCAACCGGAAAACCTGTTGTACTTCTTCTCCTACAGGGTAGACCCCGCCTTATTACAGGAATTGCAGAAAAGGCGAAATCTATTGTCACCGGTTTCCTTCCAGGTATGGAAGGCGGCGTAGCCTTTGCAAATCTGGTGTATGGTGAGCAGAATTTCAGCGGCAAGCTTCCCGTCTCCTACCCAAATTCTCCGAATGGTATAGTCCTCTTCGATCATAAGCCAATCGAAAGCTTTGACGGAAATAGTTATTCACCTCTTTACCCGTTTGGCTTCGGCTTAAGCTACACAACATTCCAGTACTCTGATCTGAAGGTAAGCGCCCCTGCATTACCTGTTGGCAGTGACCTCACTGTCACGGTCAGTGTGAAGAACACAGGCTCACGTGCAGGCAAAGAAGTAGTGCAACTCTACCTGACCGATGAATACGGTTCAGTCAGCCGTCCGGTTAAACAACTCAAGGGCTTCACGAAAATTACTCTTCAGCCTGGTGAAGTAAAAGAAGTCTCCCTTACCCTGAAGAAGAATGATTTTTCATTTATTGGTATCGAGAACACCCGTATCGTTGAACCAGGCACCTTTAAAATATCTGTTGGCGGACTGAGCGCAGACTTCCGGCTGCAATAACCTTATGCACTCATCTACATTTGAAAGTTTTCGTATGCGAAGTTATTTCACATCTATCCTGATACTGCTGTTCTTTCTGGTAGCAATTCCCTCTACATCCTATGGGCAGGGGTTCTTGAAAGTCAGCGGCAAAAATATCATCAACGCTTCTTCCGGTCAGGAGTTCTATCTCAAAGGGATAGGACTGGGAGGGTGGCTCCTTCAGGAAGGATATATGCTGCATACGTCCGACTTTGCCAATGCCCAATGGCAAATAAAAGAGAAGATTCGCGATCTCATTGGTGATGCTAACACAGAAACTTTTTATAATGCGTACCTGCAAAATTATGTAACCCGTGCTGACATTGACGAAATAAAGAAATGGGGATTTAACTCAATCCGCCTCCCGTTTCATTACAACCTCTTTGCAGTAAATTCTAATCCCCCGCAATTTATTGATAAAGGTTTTCAGATTGTCGACTCACTTGTTGAATGGTGTAAGGCAAATCAGATTTACCTGATCCTTGATATGCACGCCGCACCCGGTGGGCAAAGTGACGAACCAATCAGCGATTATAATCCGGCTTTCCCTTCATTGTGGCAGAGCGCTGATAACCGTGATCTTACGGTGAAGATCTGGCGGAAGATTGCCGAGCGGTACCATAACGAACCATGGATCGGTGGATATGATCTTTTGAATGAACCCAAGTGGAGCCTCGGAGCAACAAACCAGCCTCTGCGGGAACTCTACATCCGCCTCACCGATACTATCCGGGCTGTTGATACCAACCATATTCTCTATATCGAAGGCAACTATTTCGCAACTGATTTCAATGGTCTTGCCCCTGCATGGGATAACAATATGGTCTATAGTTTCCACAAATACTGGAATACGAATAACCAGGGCTCCATTCAGTATCTGCTCGATCTGCGGAATAACACGAATCGTCCGTTGTGGCTTGGTGAAACCGGAGAAAATTCAAATGCCTGGTTTACCGATCTCATTGAGCTGCTCAAGAATCAAAACATCGGTTGGGCATGGTGGCCCCATAAGAAAATATCATCCATTGCAGGACCTCTCTCAGCTCCATTGACTCCGCAGTATCAGAATCTCCTGAACTACTGGAAGGGGAGCGCCCCCCGTCCGACTTCAGCAGTAGCCTTTAACGCGTTAATGCATCAGGTCGAACAGCTCAAGATCGAAAATTGCAGATTTCAGAAAGATGTAATCGATGCCATGATGCGTCAGCCATTTCAGACTTCATTGGTCCCGTATGCAGCGAATAACATTCCGGGTCCCGTGTACGCTCCCAACTTTGATATGGGAAAATGGAATTACGCATACTTTGATACCGATTATCACAATACCGGCAGCGGTGCCTATAATAGCGGCTACTCTTACAGAAATGAGGGGGTGGATATCGAACCATGTTCTGACCTCGGCAGTAATGGCTACAACGTTGGCTGGATAAAAAATAACGAGTGGCTCACGTACACACTTAATGTGCAGCAGTCAGGAATCTATAGTGTAAATGTCAATGTTGCTTCTCTTAACGGGGGTGGCAGCATCGTTCTCTTGTTGGATGGGCAATTGCTCGGCTCTGTTATTACCGTGCCCGCAACCGGAGGATGGCAGAATTGGCAAACTTTAACGCTGGATAGTGTTGCAATTACTGCAGGTGTTAAGAAACTGCTTATTAAGTTCTATACCGGTGATTTCAATTTCAGTTATGTGGACTTTATTCTGACTGCCACTGATGTTAAAGATGATTCTCACAAACCTGGTGATTATAACCTGTACCAGAATTACCCTAATCCCTTTAATCCGTCAACGATTATTGAGTACGCAGTCCCTTCCCGGAGCAATGTTAATCTGTCTGTCTATTCACTCACAGGTGAGCTGGTGGATACTATTGTAAACGAAACCGTAAACCCTGGCTATCACAAGACATCATTCAATATGAATACACTCGCAGCCGGGGTCTATACTTACCGGATAACTGCTGTGCCTGAAGATGGTTCTGCGGCTTATTTCTCAACCCGCAAGATGGTAGTCCTGAGATAAGTAATGAACTTGTATTTTCATGACGATGAAAAATTGATTAAGAACTGAAATGATGCATCCCTCAGACCAGCTGAGGAGTGAAATAATGAAATGAAAAAGCCCCGCACATACGGGGCTTTTTTATGAAAGGTAAGAATTAGCAGGAGCGGATAATCGTCAGGAATTGATCTGCCTTCAGTGCCGCACCGCCAACCAGCGCACCATCAATATCCGGCTGACCAAGCAGTTCCTTTGCGTTTGCTGCATTCACACTGCCGCCATACTGTATTACAGTTGCATCAGCAACTGCTGCACCGTACAGCTCTTTCAGAAGCCCGCGGATAAATGCATGCACTTCCTGAGCCTGATCTGGTGTTGCAGTCTTGCCAGTCCCAATTGCCCAAACGGGTTCGTAGGCAATAACCACTTTACTCATTTGGTCGGTACTCACACCGGTCAGACCTTCCCGTACCTGTGTTTCAATCACTTTGAATGTCACGCCACTCTCACGCTCACCCAGGGTTTCACCGATACAAAAGATTGGGAGTAATCCGCTTTCCAGTGCCTTGTGGAGTTTACGGTTAATGAGTGCATTCCCCTCGTTAAAGATGGTTCTGCGCTCAGAGTGCCCGAGAATAACATATTTGCACCCTACGCTTTTCAGCATGGTTGCAGAAATCTCACCCGTATAGGCACCGCTTTCTTCAAAGTACATATTCTGTGCGCCGGTGGCAATTACAGAATCCTTGGTGACGGTTCCGGCAGTTTCCAGTGAGGTAAACGGCGGACATACTACGACCTCGCACGCTGGCGCTTCGTTTTTCAGTTCATTTTTGATCGCAGAAATAAGGGCAACTGTTTCGGTAATGGTAGTATTCATTTTCCAGTTGCCGGCAATAATCATTTTCCTCATTCGTACAGATTTCCTTTCGTGTGAGATCGTTATTTTTTCTTCCCGGTACCTTGTTCCAGGCTGAGTAATTCCTGTTTAATAGTAATACCTGCTTCACCTCCACCGGCGGCAGAAAAACCGCCCAGCTTGCCCGATTTATTGATCACCCGGTGGCACGGTATTACCAGCGGCAGGGGATTAGTGCCTACGGCAGTTCCCACCGCCCGCACAGCTTTTTCATTCTTCAGCTTCAGTGCAATAGACTGATACGATGTAGTTTTACCATACGGAATGGCTGCAATCTTTTTCCAGACAGATTTCTGGAATGGAGTTCCGCCAATGTCAAACGGCACATCAAACTGAGTCCGCTTTCCACTCAGGTATTCCTTGATCTGGGTTCCCAGTCCGAAATCCTTCCCTTTCTTCCCGGGAAGAAAAGCACTGGTGATGAGGTCTTCATTGATAAAGATCGCACGGACACCTTTTTCGCTGGTGATGAAATCAACGGTCAGCCCTTTTACAGCCACCTGATAATGATACAGCAATTCCTGTTCAGCCATGTTGAGGTCTTTCTTTTTGTGTTATGCGGGGTACACTTCAATATTCGGGTCAACTTCTTTCCGGAGCAAACTCTGGATAGCATTTAATGTGCCCGAAGTTGCGCTGGGGCAGCTGCCGCATGCGCCCTGATAGCGTACGCTCAGCTGATAGCCAGTAAGGTCAATCACTTCAAGTCCACCACCATCGTATGCAAGTGCCGGGATAATCTTTTCATTCAGCACAGCATAAATCTTCTTCATCAGTTCACTTGACTCAGCATCTGCACCGGTGGGCATCTTCTCTTCTGGAATCAGGGAACGGTCAAAGTTCATCAAAAACTCAATGAATGGACGCTGGATTTTTCCCCAGTCTGTATCTCTGGTTTTTTCAACGGTCACAAATTTGCCGGTATAAAACACTGATACAACACCTGGCAGTTTGAAGATACCTGCAGCAAAAGGATCGTTTACGGCATCTTCAGCAGAGTGGAAGTGGCGGGTTTCAAATTGTAACAAACGGTCATTTAATACAAATTTAATTGCGTGAGGATTCGGTGTTAATTCAACATCAACAACAGATAACATAGTTTTCAACTCCGGTTTATTTAATTATGCAATTTACAAAAGTATTGTTGTTTTTTTCAGTCAAAAGCAGAGGGTCAGTCACCATCCGGTGACGCATAATACAAAGTATAAAACATCGAAAGATTAATCTGCTCTGGGTGATGATTCCCTGCTGCCGCTACAGCAATGCAATACTCTTTCCATAACGCCGGAATCTCCTGTAAGTTCCGGGTTGTTGCATTTCGGTTCTTTTTTACTTAAGTTCAGTTTCAGAAAGCAAGGCACTCACTACTTCAAATATCCTTTATGTCAGACTGAGCAGGCAAGTGCCTATCATCACTACTCCACACATACAACCAAAGGCTGAATGATGGTTAGGGTTCTCTACATATTCGTTCTGGTTTCTCTCCTCTCTTTAAGCGTTGTCAACGCGCAAAACGAAATGCATTGGAAAAAAGTTTTTCATGGTCAGGTGGGTCCATACACTGAGGAAGCGAGCATGGTTCAATGGTTTTCTGCTGATACAGTATTCATCCTTTCCACAGATTCCTTCTATTGTTCACCTGATAGGGGGGAAACATTTGCAGCCTCACCTGTGAATTCCGATTGGTTTAAGTTTGACTTTGCATCCTCTCAGATTGGTTTTGCAGTTGGTTGGCTCGGATTAGTAAAAAAGAGCACAAATAGTGGACAATCATGGTATAATAGTTTTTACATGACTCAAAGACCAATGAGATCAGTAGACTTTATTACGCCCGTTCAGGGGATTATTACCGGAGACGGTGGAGGAATTTTTCGTACGAATTCAGGAGGATCCAGCTGGCAGGATATTCCATCTGTGCACCCTAATTTTCTCATTGTAGTCAAATGGATCACACCAAATATTGTTATGATTGGTGGAGATTATGTAATGTTGCGAAGTATTGATGCAGGATTATCGTTTTCATTTGTAAGCAGTTCAGGTTCTTTTGGTTGGATTTACGATATTGATTTTTATGACCCCGAAAAGATTCATACTGGCAGGGCTTATTCGGCGGTGCAATATGATAATCACTTTATCATTGCGACAGGTGGTTTAAACAAACTCCATCGGTCTACTGATTATGGTCTTACCTGGACTGATATTTCATCGCCTGTTGCAAATGGAGATTTCAGGGAACTGGATATTGCAGATAACAAAAGGGCGTTTGTTTACGGATCTGGTTCGTTGTGGGAATCGAATGATGAGGGGAAAAGTTGGCGTCAATATCTGCTTCCACAGGATTTAGTCCCAGAAGTATTCGATTTTCAGGATAGCTACAATCTGTTTGGAATGAGAACTCTTGATGCCCATTCACCCCTTTACTTCATTAAGTATGAGTACCAGAATGAAGATATTACCATCCTCACCCCGAAAAGGTCAGGACACATCTTTAGCAATAAACAGAGAATACCCGTTACCTGGCGGTCAAACAAAGTAGAATATGTGAATATTGAATATACCACCGATAATGGATCAACTTGGTACTTGGGTGCGACTGTACCGGCTGCAGAAGAATATCATGGTCTGCTGTTACCTGATGTCTTAAACAAAGAATGCTTTGTCAGGGTGCGAAGCGCATCAAATCCCACAGTTGGTGATACCTGCGATTATAGTTTTACCGTTCAGCCTGAAGTATGGCAAATACAATCCCCACCCATCTCCGGTAATATTTCTTCAGTTACCTATCCCACTCCCTCTGTTGCTTACTGCGGAACAAAGAATGGTGTCCTACTCAAAAGCACAGACAGTGCAAAAACATGGCAGACTATTCATACTGGTGCTAATGCAGACATTACTGCAGTCGGTTTCTTCGATGAACAAACTGGTTTGATTGGCACTGCAAAAGGTGAAATACTACAAACAGTTGATGGTGGACAGACATGGAATTCCCGGTTAGGGATTGATACAACAAAATATATTAAAAAAATCCTTATCGTTGATGGGGAAAACGCGTTGATGCTACCATCCTCTTCTACCAGGATGTATATTACAATGAACAAGGGGCTGTCTTGGGGAATGACATATCATACAACCTATTATGATACACTTAATGATATGGATTACTGTAATGGTGAAATTTATGCAGTTGGAAAGGGTGGAGCTATCCATAAAAGCAGTTATCACATTGGCTCATATACTAAACAATCACTCTTCACTACCGCTGACCTCTGGAAGGTCACATTTGGTTCGGAAAACTTCGGTTATGTTTTCACCGAACACTCCGACTCAGTGATTGTAACCCATGATGGGTTCGCAACCCACACAGTGAAGCCTTTTCCTGTTTCGCTTCCCGTGATTGATCTTAAGGCTACCGCACCTTCCAATGCATTTGTTCTCCTGCAGGGGGGACGCTTGTATGCTACCGATACTTTTGCTGAATCGTGGGAGGACCAGACGCACCGTTTCCTTGATACTCTGCAATCTGATATCCGTAGTCTTGCTTTCATCAGTTCATCTGAGCAGTTCAGGGGTGCCCATGCTGTGGCTGTGGGAGACCATGGTACCGTTTACCGCCGCTTATTCTATGAACCCGAACCTGTATCAGTTATTCCGAAGGATGAGCAGGTTCCATACTCCTTCTCTCTTGCACAGAATTATCCAAATCCGTTTAATCCCTCAACAACGCTTGAGTTCACACTTCCGAAAGCCGGATTTGTTACGCTGAAAGTGTATGATGTATTGGGAAGTGTTGTGCAGGTTCTGGTGCAGGAGGTGCTTCCTGCCGGAAAACACAGTCGTGAGTTTTTTGCTCAGAACCTTCCGAGCGGGATATACCTCTCTACGCTTCAGACTGGCGATGCCCGTCTTACCCGTAAGATGATCCTGGTAAAATAAGTAGCGGGGGAGAGTTTGCCAATCTCAGGGAACTGAGTAATTTTAGTGCTTAAAATAATCTGAACTTGGCAATGAAAAAGAAAAACCTGTTAATCATATTTACCGGCGGCACCTTCTCCATGAAAATAGATACGGAGACTGGTGGCGCTGTACCTCATTTTTCCGGTGAAGAGCTCCTTGATCTCATGCCGGATGTAAGAGAATCCGCACAGATTGAAAGTTTTGACTTCGGTAAGTTTCCCGGTCCTCACATGACTCCTGATCTGATGATGAAGCTTTCTCATACAGTGAATTCCTTCCTCGCCATGAAGAAATATGACGGCATCATCATCACCCACGGCACCGATACCCTTGAGGAAACTGCGTACCTTCTAGACCTGACCATCAATAACCCCATACCTGTAGTGCTTACCGGATCAATGAAGAACAGCTCTGAACCCGATTGGGATGGTCCCCGCAATCTGATGGATTCGATCCAGATTTGTCTGCTGGAGAACTCGGTTAATATCGGTGTGCTGGTGTGTCTGAATGGTGAAGTCAATGCTGCAGCCGAAGTGCAAAAAACCCACACCGAAGACATTGAAACCTTCAGAAGTCTGGACTTCGGATCGCTCGGGATCGTTGATCGTGGCAGGGTGTTTTATAATCGCCTGCCCCGCAAACTTGAGTATATTGAGACCGATTCAATCGAACCTTCAGTTGACCTGATTAAATGCTATGCCGGTATGAACGACAAGTTTTTCCGTTATTCAGTTGACAGTGGAGCTAAAGGTCTCGTGGTTGAAGCAATGGGTGTGGGGAATGTGCCCCCGCCTGCATTCTCGGGCATTGAGTATGCTGTGCAAAAGGGGGTTCCGGTTGTACTAGTCTCCAGGTGTCCTGCCGGTGAAACGCTCAGTATCTACGGTTACCCTGGTGCCGGTAAATGGCTGAAGGGTCTGGGAGTGATTTTTGCGGATTACCTCAATGGTCAGAAGGCAAGAATTAAGCTGATGCTGCTGCTCTCCAAAACCCGTGACCCGAAGGTGCTTGATGATCTCTTCGATGAAAAGCCGGGCAGCCTGATTCCCTATAAGAGGAAGATTATTTAAAACGCAGGATGGTCAATACAATCATTGATGCAGATGCACCGATGATCACGCCCGTTTCGTGCTGTGGAGCCTGATGAGGGTATCCAGTTCAACCTTTTCAAGTGCTGATATTTCTTTGCCCAAAAACCGTTCTGCAGCGTCTTTGAATCGTTCGGGCAAATCACTTACATAAAAATGATGCACCGGAGGCGTATGCACTGCTGAGCTGTTTTCTGGTCCGATTTCATCCATCAGGGTCAGTGCAGCAGCCACGCCGCTGTCAATCAGATGTACTTCTTCCCCTACAGCGCGCTGAATGATCTCCTTCAGAAGCGGGTAGTGAGTACATCCCAGAATCAGGGTATCAATATCGTTCTGCTTGAGTTCACTGAGATAATCGTAAGCAATCAACTCAGTCGCTTCGTGATCAAGCCATCCCTCTTCTGCGAGTGGAACAAAGAGAGGACACGCCTTTTCGTACACATGGGCATCAGCGTTGCGGGT
>JAEXTR010000275.1 GCA_023406915.1 Bacteroidota bacterium | reverse complement strand
AAAGGGACCGACACCATCCTTACCTACGTCATCGTTCAAAGGTTCATTATCAGCAGGGTCCCACTTTCCGTTGCCATTAAGATCGGTATACTTTCTCCAGTCGCCGTCATTATCAATACCATCATCGCGGCGTTCATCGATCATTCCATCCTGGTCATTATCAACAAAATCAAAGGGGTTACCGGGGCTTTCGAGATAAGCATAGCCGTAATAGCCAGTCTTCCAGTTATCCGGAACGCCTAGTCCATTAGAATCAAAGCAATACGCCATATCGAGTTGGAGGTCGAATGATGCGTTATCGTCTTCGGAATCATCTGATCCGCCAACACCGCAATCGGTATAGAAACCGAATACAGTTCTGGGGTAACTAAAATCGGAGATGTTCACGATATCGTAGTGCCAGAAAATAATATCTTCTGCCAGCACCTGAGACCACTGGAAGCCACGAACTTCCACGCGCAAACCAAGACCACCGCGAGTTGTATCGGATGCGATCGGGCGGTAATTAAATGGTGTACGCATAAACTCCTTATCACGTGAGTCATCCATCACGAAGAAAGTCTCGAAGTCAGAGTTCATCACTCCTCTGCCAAAATAGCCATACCAGAAGCCATCCCACTCGGGCGTAAGACTGAGTGCAGCCGGCCAGTTTGCAGGCCACGATTTTGGATCAGTGTTCATTGCGGGCTTTGTTTCTGTAGGGTTCATGTAGCCCGGAACGGGTTCAAGACCCCAGATTTCTCCTGTAACGGGGTCTTTATCCATCCATTCACGGTAGGAAGTCTGAAGAGGATGAATAACCTGATTATTACCTGGGGCAACCACTTCAGAAGCGATCAGCACAGAGACACCATCCAGATAGGAATGACCAGTACCCTTGGGCCATTCACCTGAAGGCTGGTAGGGCCACTGACCAACTTCACCATTATTGTAGAACAGTGTTCTCACCTGGTTTCCATCCATGACTCCTTCCCGACGGTATTGGATGTTTCCTCTTGGCTCATCGCGGTACCGTTGCGTCTGAGGAGTAACCTGCGCAAGAGCTAATTCAGTCAGCAAGAGAGCGAAAACGAGTAATTTTTTCATAAACCTTTTTCTCCGAGGAAATTAAAAATCAATTCCGATACCGACCCGTACTTCACGGGGGCTTGAGTACATTGATGGATTCTTCACATACTCTTCTATTGAGTTCAGGCCGATCACATCACCGGCGTACTGGGTGTTCAGATCAGCGTTGGCTCTTCCAGTGCTTGCATATACACCGAACTCATTGCGGATATCGAGGGCATTATAAATCATGATATAGGTATTGATGTTGATGCCGAAAAGCTTAAAGACCTTATCTGCTCTCAAATCAAGATTATAGTACGTTGGTTTGATGCCGCCATTCTCGAAGCGGACTCCTTTTGATATCTTGACATCTTCAGTGTAGGGCATACCAGAGCCGTACTGGAAGATCATACCTACAGTCCAGTCACCAGGTTCACCAACATTAAGGCTCAGGTTGAGAGTATGGCGCTGATCCCAATCGAGTGGTACCACGGTCTTGGATTCTTCAATCGGCGGATTCGTTTGATTCTTGTTGTAGACTGAGTAAGGATCAGAAGCATTGCCTTCGGCAATCTGATAGGTATAGTCAATTTTTGCACTAAAGTAGTCTGCAAAGCGCTTATCGAGGGTGACAACAAAACCACGTACGTTTGCGTAATCCCGGTTAATAAAACGTGCGTACTTAAAACCCTCATAGGTATTGACGATTTCCATACCCAACCAGTTTCTGATGTCCCGGTAATAGACTGAGATATTCAGAGCGATATTCTCAAACAATCCCTGCTGAAGTCCGACTTCGTAAATGATATTCTTTTCAGCACTCAGGTCTGGATTACCAATAACTGAGTTGAGGCTGTTTCCGGGGCGTACGATAAAATCAGGATTCTGGTACAGATTTTCGAATGCAGGTATCTTGAAAAAATGTCCATAGGAAAAACGAATAATGCCCTGATCTGTGATTGGGAAGGAAGCACCGAGGCGAGGGCTGAATTGTGTTTTAGCGGATGCATCTACCCACTGATCAAATCCAGGGAAGTTAGGATTTCTTGTTGGATTCCTTTTATCAAGCGGCATGCGGGCGCGGGAATTGAAGTAGTCGAAACGCACACCAACATTGATGATCATTATATCATATTCCATTTTATCCTGAATGTAGGCGGATAATTCCATTGGGAATCTGGCATACTCAATATGGGAACCCTGGTCAGAGATGGTGCCTTTGCCCGGATAACCGGGGGTAAAGATGATATTTCCAAGGCTATCAATCTGTCCGTCTGTAAGGTTCACCAGGTCCCTGTTGTGATTGAAGATATCGTAGATTCTTCCTTCAACACCAACGCCGATTTTGTGTTCTTTTGAAATCTGAGAGTTGAGTGACCACTGACCAATATAGGTTTTCGTGTGGCGCTGATATCTGCCTCCCTGATTTCCACCGCTTCGAAACGTATAGTTTGAAATTGCAACACCCTGGGTTGGGTTGACGTAGCGCGGATCAAATGGGTCTTCGTAGAGATATCCCTTAAAGTTGTAGTTGTTTGCCGAAATCTTTAAAGTCTGGTTTGTTGATGAAGACGGATAGTGAGTGATCTGGAAGCTCTGCAACCAGTCATCACCATAGTGCGTCATCATGCCGTCAGGGGTTAGCGAAAAGCCATGATCATACCCTTTGCTTTCAGTCTTATCCCAGAAGAGCGAATAGGTAAATACGAATGCGGGGAGAGCATAGGTCAGCTTCGCATTTGCAGAGTATTTCGTGTAAGGATTCATTGCCACGTAGGCGCCATCACCTGTATTCCTTGGAATCCAGAGTGACTTATCCATCGGATTAGGGAAGAAAGGAACATCATCGGTCACGTTGTAGACACGCTTACCGTAGAGATGCCCTGTGTTATTAAAATATCTGCCAGTAAGAAAGAAGTAGAGATTATCCACCAGCTTTGTGGGTCCACTTAAGGTTAACTGTATATTCTTCTGGGCAAGTCTGCCTGCATCATCGAGATTCCTGAAGAGGTCTTTCCCAGTTGTAAAATAATTTCCAAGATACCCGGAAGCACTCACTCTGAATTTATCAGATCCGCCTTCGGTGACGATATTTACCACACCGGAAAGTGCCTGACCATATTCGGCATTAAATGTTCCGGTGATAACCTCCATTTGTCTAATGGATGTATTTTCGACCTCCACGTTAAATCCACCATTGAACGGGTCAGTAACCACGACGCCGTCTATGAGATACGCAACATCATTAGAACGACCACCGCGGAAATGACCGTCAATAACGCCAGCCTGAAGGTTGACGATTTGACCGACATTTTCAATCGGCATCATTTTAATGTCATCTGCGGAAATAGTAACCGAGGTTGAGGTAAGGTCTTTCTGAACAAGAGGTCGTTCAGAGGTAACAACTACCTCCTGATCGAGTTCGAGAACCGAACTCTTCATATTCACATTAACAGTAACGGTAAGGTCAATCTTAACTAAAACGTTTTCAACAATTGTCTTCGTGTAACCGATCGCTGAAATGATGATACGGTATTTGCCCGGAGGAACGTTGTTGATTGAGTAGTAGCCGTTGATATCAGCGGCAGCACCCAGGAAGGTGCCCTCGACGATGATATTGGCGCCTAAGATCGCTTCACCGGTAGTTTCGTCAGTGATTTTGCCTGCTATTTTTCCGGTAATACCAGCATAGGTTACCGAACCGCCCATGATAAACATCATCAGCATAAGCAAAACGAGTTTTGAGAATTGTGCAAAGGTTATCTTCATTGTCCCGACCTGGTTTGTATCACATAATAAACCGGGTGTGAAGACTGGAGTCTCCACACCCGGCACACTATTATTTAAGGAGTAACATTTTATGTACTTGTGAGAAGGTGCCGCTTTCCAGCTTGTAGAAATAGATTCCACTTGAAAGATGGCTACCATCAAACTGAACGGTATAGACACCTGGTGCCTGTTCCTGCTGCACGAGTGTTGCAACTTCAGCGCCAAGGACGTCATATACTCTCAGAGAAACATGACCTGCATGCTTAATAGAATACTGTAGTTTTGTAACCGGGTTAAATGGATTAGGATAATTCTGGGAGAGCCCATAGCTATCCACTGAGAGATTACCATCATTGACACCGGTTGGCTCCCAGAGGTTTCCAATCCATGTATATAACCATCTGGAAACATCATTATAGGACTGGTCTTCATTGTATGGAGAATAGGTAAGGATACCTTCTCTCGATCCGGTTGCATCAGCATCATTGATAGCAAAATCGATTGGAAGTCTGTAGCCTTCAGCCGGTGTAAAGACATTGTCATTTCCCGGAGCTGCCAGATCTGACCATTTCACCCGGAACTCAGTTACATAACCATTCGGGAATTTTTCACCCCAATAGTAATCTGTACCAAGACCAACGAGACTGTCTGTACCACCGGTATTGTCAATCACCACTCTATTGTATGCAAAACGGAGGTGATAATCCGGCTGCGCACCGCGCTTGTAAGATTTGTGGGGTATACCACGGTAATCGTACAGACCGATGAAAAGATCCGGGGCATCATTCAGATAGTGCTGTGGATTTGTGTTCGGAACCACGATATCATCATTGACATCAAAGGCAACATAGAGATACTGATTGTCAACAGCTACATAAGCCAGTGCTGAACAATCATTATCGCCGTTGATAGTGGTGTTGGTGACAATAAAGCCAGTACCGTCAGAGGAGAACATTCTGAAGGGGGTGATCCCCTGCCACTCAGTCAGGTTTCCATCAGCCACGAAGTTAGCAGGAGCTGAGAGAGATACCGTAGGTCTGCCTTTTGCAGTGTTGACCACGGGAGAAGAATTCTGACTCAGAACGCTTACATTGCCAGCAGCATCTTCACAGGTAACAGCATAATAATAGGTAACCTGCTGATTCGTATTCGGAGCAAGGAGTAAATGCTCCATTAACTGTGAATTTTCAGGAACACCAAGCTTTACCACTTCAATACCAGGCATGGTTACGCTGGTGATTGGATTCTTTGAGTAATAAACATTGTATTTTTCTCCGGTTTCACCGGGAACATCCTGCCAGGTAACCAGGTTCTGGAAGGAACCAGGGTTTGCTGCCACAGTTTGTGGTGGATTGGGAGCAAGGACATCAAAGGTAGGATTACCTGTCCACCAATCGGTGATCCAGACAACATTACCAGCAACACCAGTAGCTTCTGCCATCATACCAACGACGTTGATATTGGTTGAATCAATAAAGGTAGTACCATCCTGGAATGTCATTTCGCGAAGAGCAAAAGCATAGGAGTGCCAGTTGCCATCTGCAATTGGTGTGAAGACTGTGCCTTTTTTACCGCCGCCACCTTCGAACTGAACTCTGAGAGCGCCAACGCCGGCAGCACATTTAATCTTAAATTTCACGCTGTCAGCCATCCATGAACTTCCAAGATTGAAAGCAGGGCTAACATTCAGACCCATACCGGTCCAGCCATTACCCCACTCGTTACCCTGTGTCCACTTGACAGCATTGCTGTTAGCAACAGGACCTGCACCGGCAACCACTTCGAGAGCTGATTGACCCCATGCGAATGTTGAAAGATTTGAAGGAAATACCAGACCATTAAATACAATTGCCGGTACTGAGCGATTTCCGAATCTTCTGAATCCATCAACGCGAAGCACAACTGAATCAGCAGGTAAGTTAGCACCCGGGGTGTATGCTGAGGTAACAGCTGCAATATTGAATCCAACAATTTTATCCCAGTCAAACTGACTATTATTCCAGGTGCCGGCTCCACCACCCCATGAGGAGGGGAAAATCACGAAACCTGAATCAACAGGGGTCAGACTACCATCGGTGGAAAGGATTTTAATCGGCACTTTCAGTTCAATCCAGTCGGTCTGTGCATCAATGAGTGTGGTGTGCTCATAGATGTACTCTTCAATCTGACCACCATCAACCAGACGGTCAGCAAGGTGGATTCTAAGAACCATATTTGCCGGGATAGCTGGCGCACTAACGACCTTTATCCACAGTGCGAGAGAATCGGATGATGACCAATCCCAATATTGACCGTCAGGTAATCTTTTAAGAAGCTGAGCATAGCTACCCCATTCATGATGGGAGCCTATGACCATATTCAGATTAGCTGAACCGGTACCTTCGCGCTTATCAGCGGTATTTAATGAATAGTCTATTCTGCTGGGTGGACCTTCAGTGATGAACTGAATAGTGGTATCAGCAGACAGATCACTATCGAAGGATTCAATCACCTGCCCAAAAGCCGAGATTGAAAGCCCGATAAGGAAAATGAGAGATACTAGAAGTCTCTTCATAACTTACCTCTTCTTTGATTGTGAGATTTAAGAAAAACGGATTCAGTAACAATTAAGGTATCATCATAAAAAAATGGTACGAAGGCGTAGGAGTAAATCATTAGTTCCATACACTCCACACGCCAATAATGATTAAGAGTATGCAAGCGGAGAAAACAAAGCTCTGCGTTAATCGCCCGGAGTTTCCCACCGCTTTCAGGTTCTGAATTATTTCCTGATAGCTTTCCCGGAAGGATGCGCGGATTACCATTCCATATGGATTTGATGCTTCACTATTCCTTAGATTCAGCAGCAGGATCATACCCACGCTGAGAACAAACAGAAAGAGAGAATAGTGAAGAAAGTTGATGCTCAGTACCCATTCGAACACAGGTAATAGCTGAGTTCCTGCCTGCTGAAGAAGTTCCAGTACCATCCGGGAAATACCCAAAGTTTCTCCAACGACCAGGGTTGCAATAGCAGTACGTGCGCTCATTCGTTTTGAGAAGAGCCCAAAAATAAACACCGCTGTAATGGGGGGACTGACGAATGACTGTATACTCTGGATAAACAGATACACCTGGCTGCTGATGATTTTTACCAGAGGGACAATCAGAATTGCACCCACAACTGCCATGGTTGTAGCAAGTCTTCCCACCAAGACCAGTTTTCTTTCGGTTGAATCAGGATACTTTACTTTGTAAAAATCATTGGTAAAGAGAATCGCTATGCTATTGAAAGAACTTGCAAGTGATGACATAATTGCTGCCAGTAAACCTGCGAGTACAAGTCCTCTTAATCCTACAGGAAGAATATCTCCGGTTATGAGTGCTGCGTATGCTGAATCACCTTTTGACTCGGGATACAGTATTGCAGCAAAGAGACCCGGCAGTACCAGGATGAAAATGGGAAGAATTTTTAGTGAAGCGGTGAGGAGAGATCCCTTACGGGCTTCTTCAATCGAGGAAGCACTAAGGATTCTTTGAACAATGTACTGATCTGTACACCAATACCAGAAAGCTATTATTGGGGCACCGAATACGATTCCTGTCCATGGATAGTCAGGATCGCTGTCGGGTTTAAACATAGTAAGGTAGTCAGCAGGAAGTTTTTCGTATATCCCACTAAAACCACCTACGGCAACAAACCCGAAAACAGAAATCACCAGAGCACCCAGTATAAGAACTATACCCTGAAGTGTCTGGGTTCTGACGATAGCAGTCGCCCCACCTATAACACTGTATAATCCTGTTATCAATACAATCAGGATGGAGGATGCGTAGATGTTCAGACCAAAGATATTATAGAAGAGAAGACTGGCAGCGAAAAGAGATACGAGAATCTTCGTGAGGATATAGTTTATGATTGAGAATCCTGCAAAGAATTTGCGAATTCGCCTGTCAAAGTTTAACTCAAGGAATTCAGGGACAGTGGCGACCTGTGATTTTATAAGAACAGGGGCAAGGAACCAGCCCAAAAATATCAACGTAAATATTGCTATTAACTCAAACTGACCAACGACCAAACCCCTGACTGAACCAGCGCCAGCAAGACCGATAAAATGTTCACTGGAGATATTAATTGCAAATATCGAGATACCGATTGAAATCCACCCGATGTTTTTTCCGGCGAGGAAATAATTCTGATATGCATCGCTACTTCTTCTTGAATAATAGAATCCCATACTGAGAACTACTATCAGATAAAGAAGTACAAACAAAATGTCGATATAGGAAAAGATGCTGACCATTACTCAGATTTTATTAATGGTCATGGAACATCCAAAATAGTGCCAAAAATTTATCCCTAAACTCCCCGTTCTGCGGGCTATTTTAGCAGAATTTCAATCATTTCCACAAATTACTTTTATCAGAATAATAAAACTGGATTATCAATTTTATAATAATATCATTCATGACCGGTAAAAAACCCGGACAGTATTACTGCTTCAGCCCCAACTCTTTTGCCATCCGATAGTAGTTTGGTGGGGCGAGTCCAAGTTTCCTTGCGGCATCAGTGTCGGACTCAGAATTGTTCCTGACAAATCTAAAGTATCCCTCGCGAAAGATTCTTTCCACATCCTTCAGGGGCTTTATATTTTCAGGATCAAACATACCGCTCATTCCGTCTGATTTATCCTGCATGGAGAAATCATCAATACCAAGAGACTTCCTGGCAAGCTGTGCGGTAATATCTCCGTCAGAGCTAAAAAGTATTCTTTGAACAACGCTTTTCAGTTCCCTGACATTTCCTTTCCAGGAATAGTCGTTGAACACTTGAAGAGCTTCTTTACTCATCACCGGTTTTTCGATCCCCATATCGATACACATCCTGTTCAGGAAGTGATCAAAGAGCAGGGGTATATCAGATGTACGTTTCTTTAGTTCGGGTACACTCACAGAGAGAACATTCAAACGGTAGTAGAGGTCCTCTCTGAACCGTCTCTCCTTTACTTCCTGCTCAATATTTCTGTTTGTTGCGGCGATAATCCTTACATCAACCTTGATAGTGTCTGTCCGTCCGATTTTTTCTATTTCACCTTCCTGAATAACCCTGAGCAGTTTTACCTGTGAGGCGAGTGGCAGTTCGGTAATCTCATCAAGGAAAATCGTACCGCGGTTTGCAATCTCAAACAGCCCGGATTTTTTCTTATCTGCCCCTGTGAAAGCACCCTTTTCGTATCCAAACAATTCGCTTTCAACAAGCTGGTCAGGTAAACTGCCACAATTCACAACTACGAAGTTCTCGTACTTCCGGTCACTGCGGTAGTGGATATTGTATGCAACGAGTTCTTTACCCGTGCCTGAAGCACCTTTAATCAGGATGTTAATGTTGCTCTTTGCGAGTTTACTGATATCTTTCTTCAGCTCCTCCATTACCTGAGATTCGCCAATGATCTTCTTTTGAAGAAGAGTGTCGTCGATATTTTTTCTGAATTTTTGTAAGGAGCGTATTCTCTCACGTTCCAGTAAACTTTTTTCATAAGCATTGAAAATACTGATGATAAAATCTGTTGGCTGGTAGATATATTCCTCGATATCCCCGGGATACTTGGTGCAGTACCAATAGGCGCCTGCCTTGAGCAATTTGTTGGCAAACTGATAGTCGGTCAGGTTGAGAGTCATCTTCGTAATCACTATAATCTGCAACGAAGCATCTAATTCCTTAATTTTTTGAATCAGGGCTTCCCCCATCAAACCACCTGCAATCTGATAATCCATAATCACCACATCAATTTGATTGCTCTCTGACCCCAGATAGTCCAATGCACTTTTCCCATCAGACACCACCTCAACAAGTTTCATTTTGTCTGAAAACGGCTCAATCGTATTCTTTACCCTTCGTACATCAAAGTCTTCATCTTCGATCAACAGTATATGTATATTTTTTTCTCTAAAAATCATCCTCAACTCCGTTCGTGTTTAATCGTATTAATAAACTGACACCCCTGATCCGGAAGGTTTGCTGC
>JAEXTR010000205.1 GCA_023406915.1 Bacteroidota bacterium | reverse complement strand
AACGGAACATTGCTGAAAACTACACCAGTACTGCTGAACCGATGGCTGTCACATCTTGAATTATTGTTTGAACAATTTTCTAACCATCATGATGGTGGTTCCCTTATTTTACTGTAAGTGAATTTTTTTTTATATCACCCTTTCAGGAAGCTGTATAATGAAAGACTGCAAAGGAAAAACGGTTCTGATAACCGGCGGTGCTGCCGGCATTGGAAAAATTATGGCGCGTATGTTTCTGGAACTGGGCGCAAAGGTTATCATCTGGGATATCAATCAGGATAAGATTCTGGAAGCTATCCGTGAATTCTCCTCCCTTGGTGTCATATCCGGATATCAGGTGGATGTCTCTGATATCAGCATGGTGAAGGAGGTGGCTGCAAAGGTTAAGCACGATGCAGGTGTAGTTGATGTTCTGATCAACAACGCCGGAATCATTGTGGGTAAATACTTCCACGAACATGCAACCACAGACATCCTGAAAACCATGGAAGTCAATGCAAACGCCCCGATGATCGTGACCGCTGAGTTTCTTGCCGATATGATGAAGCAAAACTCGGGTCATATCTGCAATATCGCCTCTTCCGGCGGGATTGTTTCTAATCCTAAGATGTCCGTATATGCCGGTAGCAAATGGGCGGTGATCGGGTGGTCAGACAGTCTGCGGCTCGAAATGCTGCAACTGAAAAAGAATGTAAAAGTAACCACTATTATGCCTTATTATATCAACACCGGAATGTTTGATGGCGTGAAGTCCCGTATCCCAATCCTTAAACCCGAATATGCAGCCCGCCGGATTGTGAAGGCAATCAGGAAGAATAAAAAAATGATCACCATACCCGGATATCTGTACCGCCTCACCCGTATCAGTCAGGGAATATTCTCTACTGGAATGTTCGACTGGTTTGCAGACAATGTTTTCGCTATCTACAAAACAATGGAACACTTTACAGGTCATAAAAAATAAGGGAAAGACACAAAGCAATGAACGATACTTCCGAACAGGTAATCATTGAAAAACTGAAGAACCTTAAGTCTTTTTTTGCTACACACCAGACAAAGGATATAGGCTTCCGGCTACAGCAGCTCCGGACGCTCAGGCAGGCAATTGAAGCCAACCAGGAAAGAATTGAAAAAGCGCTGTGGAACGATCTGCATAAATCACCCGAAGAGGCATATCTCACAGAGATTAGTATCGTGACAGGTGAGATCGATAATCATATCCGACACCTGAAAAAGTGGGTAAAACCGAAGAGAATTTCCTCGCCCCTGCACCTTCTCCCCTCTTCCAGTAAACTAATATACGAACCCCTGGGCGTAGCCCTTATTGTAACACCATGGAATTATCCTTTTCAATTGCTTATTAACTCACTTGTGGGGGCAATATCTGCCGGCTGCTGTGCCATGCTGAAACCATCCCCGGATGCACCCACAACAGCACATGTAATTGAAGAAATGATAAAAGAAAACTTCCCCGCTGAGTATATCACCATTGTTCAGGGAGGAAAAGAAACCAACACGAGCCTGTTTGCACAAAGATTCGATATCATCTTCTTTACCGGAAGTCCGCAGTTGGGCAAGGTAGTTATGAAAGCCGCAGCTGAGTATCTGACTCCTGTAGTGCTTGAGCTAGGTGGAAAGAGTCCCTGCATCGTGGATGAGGATGCAAACATTGACATTGCTGCAAAACGCATTGCCTGGGGAAAACTGATCAATGCAGGACAAACCTGTATTGCACCTGATTACCTGCTGGCACATGCCTCTGTTAAAGATGAGCTATTGAAGAAAATCGCCGGGAACATAACTGAGATGTATGGCGATGACCCAAAGCAGAGCCGATTCTACCCAAGGATCGTCAGTGACCGTGCGATGCAAAGACTCGCACCTTTGATGAATCAGGGCACTATCCATACAGGGGGTATGGTGGATTTTGAGTCAAAGTACATCTCCCCAACTATTATTGATAACGTAGAACCAGATTTCGCAATCATGCAGGAAGAGATTTTCGGACCTATCCTTCCGGTGATGACCTTTCATCACATTGATGAAGCAATCAGTCACATTAACAAGAACGAAAAACCACTGGCATTTTATTATTTTGGCACGAATGCAAGATCAAAAGAGGTTTTCTCTAAAACCACCTCAGGCGGCGGATGTATAAATGATACCCTGATGCACATCACCAATCATAATCTCCCCTTCGGTGGTGTCGGCAACAGCGGCATGGGTAAATATCACGGTTTGGACAGTTTCCTCGCATTCAGCAATAAAAGAGCCATCGTTTCAACCCCCACCTGGATTGATCTGCCGCTCAAATATGTACCATTCAAATTCTTCAAATTGACAAAGAGGATTGTGGGGTGAATACTTCATCCATGGGAGTGTATGACAGATTACCGTCCATATCTGAAACACCAATTTGGGCTTGCTGCCTCTTTACGATTCTTGGCTGAATACCAGGCGCGTTACTTCGTTATGTTATGTATTGAAAATGTGAATGAATGTATCAGACACCAGATGCTACGGTAAAACATACTTAGCTGGTGCTGAAATAATTAAAATTGTTTGCTTATTTTGTTAGATGAGTATGAGTAAATTTAATCATATAGAAATAGCTGCCCGGTATATTCAGGAAGGAAAGCTTGTTGCCTTTCCAACCGAAACTGTGTATGGATTGGGAGCAAACGCACTTAATCCTCTTGCCGTTTCTAGAATTTTTGAGTTAAAAGACCGTCCCTCCTTTGATCCCCTCATTATACATATTGCAGAGATACATCAGGTTGAACAGCTTGTTGCCAATACCGATAATAGAGTGTACAAAATTGCTGAAAAATTCTGGCCCGGACCGCTTACTATCGTGTTGCCTAAAAGTCAGATAGTGCCTGATATTGTCACAGCCGGACTTCCAACTGTTGGGATCCGGATACCGGGTAATCAGACGGCACTTGATCTGATCAGAATATCAGGCTGCCCGATAGCTGCACCCAGCGCGAATAAATTTGGCAGGATAAGCCCCACTACAGCAGCACATATACGGAAGCAGCTTCCTGATGTGGATTATATTCTTGATGGGGGGAAAACCACGGTTGGGATTGAATCTACAATAATCAAATTTACTGATTATGGCTTTCAGATCCTTCGCAATGGTGTCATTACCCGTGAGGAACTGGAAGATATTGTTCCATTTGATGCTGATTCTATAATAGATAAACTATCGGCGCCAGGAATGATGAAATCGCATTACAGCCCGCGAAAAAAACTACTAATTGCCGATAATAAATCACAGAACATTGATAAATCAAACGCAGGTCTTATTTCATTTTCAGGAATGCTGGAGACTGAGTACCCGAAAGTTATCAGAGTCTCGAATCGGAATGATTTGAAGGATTATGCCGTCAATATGTTTGAGGCAATGCACGCTTTTGAAGATGATCCTGAAATTGACTTAATTGTTGCAGAACCAGTGGAAGAAATTGGAATTGGAAGGGCAATAATGGATAGATTAAAAAAAGCAGAGTACAATTGGCGGCATAATTTGCCCCATGACGAACACCATTAGTTGTATAGTAGGGAATAATTACCTATTTCCCTTTTCTCCATTCCTGGCATCACACAAGCGATCAGTATCTCCAACCGGTGCTGACAGCAGTGCAACTCTACCGCATTCAACCTCACCAACTCTTTAAAACGAAAAAGCCCGATCTCTTTCGAAACCAGGCTTGCCTTGTTGCGGGGGCCGTCCGCCTGTAGCAGAATGATCCCCACTGGCTAATCCCAATGGGACTACACCACGCTTCGTCTTTAAAACGAAAAAGCCCGGTCTCTTTCGAAACCAGGCTTGTCTTGTTGCGGGGGCCGGACTTGAACCGACAACCTTCGGGTTATGAGCCCGACGAGCTACCAATTGCTCCACCCCGCTGTTTCATATTTAGACTACAAATATAACTCTTTTCCCGGATTTCACCAAATCATAATTTAAAAAACGACCTGATCCTGCCGATTAACGCCTCGGTAAACCCTCCATGCTTTCCATCCACACTGGTAGTACGGGCAATATTGATATTATGCCGTTTCACAATGATTGCACTGATCTCATCGGCAAGTGTCTTTCGCTTCTGCAAAATCGGTGTCATCAATTCCTTCGATAATTCGAAAACAAGTACTTCGGTTCTGGCAACTACCGATGCACTCCTGCTTTCACCCGTAAAAAGAGACATCTCACCAAAGAAGTCACCCGCGGTCAGTCTCCCAACCTTTACCTTGCGATCGCCCTTCTTTTCAACAAAAACATCAGCAATACCTTCCACCAGAATAAACATGGAATCGCCGGAATCCCCCTGATTTATCACTGACGTACCAGGTGCAATTGCCCGCTGAATCAAGTGCTGACTAATCGAAATGAGTTCGGCATCATGCAGGGTAGAGAGTAATTCATTCTGTTTGAGAATATACAACCGTTCTTTTTCGGGAAGTGCATCCGGGCGTTCGGCTGATTCCGTTTCAATCGAGGAGGGCTCAAGATGATCAAACCTGATCCCTGCTTTTTTAACATTAACGTAAATAGTCTCCAGAATCGCACTGCGAACTATCGCGGGTGACATATCCAAACTGACAGGAAACGAACACTCAATTACATATTCTAAACCGCGTTCATTGATTTCATCAACAAGTATCCTGATCCCTGCCCCTTTTTCAATGTGCATCTGCTCGAATGCTTCCAGAACAGAGGCATTCAGAATCCGTTTTATTCTTCTCGTCTCGTACCTAAAATCGAATAGTATCGGAATTCGAAAACTTCCTGGTGTGTCAAATGATTCATAATTCTCAATGGTTGCATCACTCAATACTGTGTGGGGTAAGGAGATAAGTGTAGTTGCAGGGGTCTTGATGAAAACAGAACTCTGATGAACCGCATGCACCGTGCCTTCAGCTATTGTGTTCCCCATCCTGCTTCTGATAATAACATAATTACCAGGATTGAACGGTTTGACACGCAAGTATCCGCCACCATTCACCAGCTCAAAAACACGCTGACGGAACAAGCCCATAACAATAAGCAGAATCACCAGCAGAACGATCAATCCTGCATTAAGCGGCAGAAAAAAAACCTGCAAGAGTACGATCCCAGCAGCAATCGTATAGATAAATGAATGTACAAAGTCCTTGATCCAGGCAGAAGCAGAACTCCCTACCCTGAACGTAAGTAGTTTTCCCCAAACAACTGTATGCACAATCTGACTAATCAGGAAGGCTGTTGAGAACCAGAATAAGGAAGTAAAGAGGATAAAGTAAAACTTATCCAGTGGCTGGGCACCTTTGTAATCCGAAAGGGTAAACACACCCTGCAGTAATGCACCTGATAAAAGGAACAATACTGCGGCGGAAGCCAAAAATATATTCTTACGTGTGGACATGATGTATAATAATTTGTTTATAAGAACACCCACAAATGTACACAGAATGCTGAAATTTCCGTGTTTCATTACTCTACCGGTATTGTTGAATCATTTATGGTCACTGTTTTTCCCCCTATCCGTGAGGGTATGAATTGGTAATTTTAAATGCTTTACTCACAGGAACTACAATGCGAAAAAAAGTATGTGCTCTTTTGGTCACATCTGCACTCTTTGCAACGCTGATGACAGGTTGTGGCACTGTTGAAGAAACGATTTACTTCGGTGATATTGATACAAAGGCACCAATCGCACTTCCCCCAGTGCGCCCCGCCGTTTCTAACGAACCTGGATCTTTTACTCTCTCCCCAAGAATTACTTTTCACTCAGGAAACCGATACGAGACAGGGACTTCAAACAATTACAATAAACATCGCCTGCCATTCGATACAAGCAGTATCTCAATCCGCGATCGTAACCTGCATTGGGAATCACCAAAAGTTGCAGCTGATTTTACCTTTGATTTTATCATCACATCGCGTATTGCATTGACTGGAACATTCAGATATACGGTGATGGATAATATTGATCTTTCAGGAGGCAGTCTTGGGATAGGAATACTTGGAAAGCTTGATAATCCTTCGCTTCGCCTGGATGGGGGTTTCACTTTTCAGCAGAATCAATACGACGCAATTACCGTTATTTATACGAAAACCACCTCTGCGGGTGGCAGAGTCAGTGAAAGGGTTACCTATTATCAGGATAGGGGGAAATCACTGAATTTCAATCCCTACTTAACTGTCACGCTTGCCTCTTACATGCCAGCCAGTATTTTCAATTATTCCATTACAGCCGGATACTTTGCACAAAATATCATCGGTTTCGGACCCGAGAAAAGAATCCATCACACTTCAGGCT
>JAEXTR010000191.1 GCA_023406915.1 Bacteroidota bacterium | reverse complement strand
GCTTTATTAACGACTGAGACTATCAATTGAAAGGCGAAGAGGATCATGAATAGCACGGTAATGTGCTTCACCTCAAAATGATATTCCTTAAATTTTTCTAAAATGTTTCTTTTCATAGAGCATCGTCTACTTCTTTTTCAAGTCTTTTTGTATTCTTGTAACCACCGAATCAGCAGGGATATTATACTGAATCGCGCGTTTGAGATTCCGGGCAAGAATATCTGAAACCTCAGTATAATCCTGCAGCAAAGGTCTCTGAACGCCATTCCGGAAGAGGTCCTGATAAAACCTCAGTTCAGGATGATCTGAAACGAATTCTTTATCAGAATACACGGAACTGCTCGCAGGAATGTATCCCCCAATCTCGTAAAGTAATTTCTGACTTTCGGGTCTCATTAAAAACTCTATAAATTTCACGGCTTCCGGTACATTTTGGGAGTATTGTGAGATCATCAGATTCCATCCGCCAACAATATAAGCGGGATCAGCACCATCCTGGTGAGGCAAAGCTACTGCTTTAATTTCAATTTCCCCTGCGTCTGCCAGTTTTGACTGGAGACTCCTCTTTAATCCGGGCCATCCACGGACAGAAAAAGCATCATTCCTGATAAAATACTCGTAGGAAATATCTTCCTTCATCGATACCACCTGAGGTGGGGATATTTTTACCTCATGCACCAGACTGGTCAGAAATGAGATAGCGTTTGCCACGGTGCTTAATTCTGTATTGAGTTGCCCCTCATTCAGATAAGACTTATGCCCACCGTTGCCAAGCAGTTCTGTAAAGAAACACACAAGTCCCTCATATTCCTCTGCCTGAAAAAGGAAAAAGGGCTTACCGGATCTACCCGGAAGTCTCTCTATTTCAGAACGAAGACTGATAAACCGATCCCAGGTTATGGACTGTCTGAGTTCCTTTGCATACTGATCATAATCTTTAAGTTTCTTCAGCAGGTCTTCCCGATAATAAAGCAATCCAATATCAGTATACAATGGAATTGCCACCAATGAATCATTCTGATAGCAGTACCTCTGCGTATGTGGCAAAAGGTTTCGGACTATTGAAGAGTCAATAAGTGTATTCAGCGGTTTTACCCACTTGGAAAAACGGGGTATCCAGATAATATCAGCGCTGAAAAGATCAATCCGGCTGCTCTTACTTCTTAAATATCTTGCGAGGAGTTCCTTTCTTTCATTGGTACTGAACTTTTCGAAAGGAAGATCAATTGCTTCAACCCTGATCTTTCCTTTGTTCGCGTCGTTAAACCTATCTATAAGAATCCGGAGTGCGGGCGAAATATAGTCAGCATAATAAATTACCTTACCCCCATTAGCTTCATAATCCTGAATGGACGCTGGGGAAAAGATAAAAGTAATCAGTACAAAGACCGTAACAAGCACAGTACTTGTCACGATATAAAACATTTTTTCTAAGTTCATCGTAATCCGATTTTAAAACTTTGCAAATATAGTTTTTTTCGCAATCTGCTTTTCAATCAAAATGGGCATGGCTGATCTCCACCTGATGTAACTTCTTATTATTATAATAACTAAATATTATCAAAATAATAAGCAAAAAGGGGTTAAATGCCCAAATTCACCCTCACTATTTCCAAATAGGCTTCATTTCGTTAAAGGCATAATTCTTGATTAAAGAAGCGATGATATTTTACAACGAAATCACCGGAGAAATCAATGACAAATACTGCCCCATCCAACACCCCGGCATCCAGAGCTGAGACCGGGCGAAGCTACACGCCAGAACTGGCAATTCTGACTTCCCTGTTTTTCATGTGGGGGTTTCTTACATGTCTGAATGATATTCTCATCCCGCACCTGCAAAATGTGTTTTCGCTTAATTACACAGAGTCAATGCTCGTTCAGTTCACATTCTTCTTTGCTTACTTCCTCGTCTCTCTACCTTCAGGCAAATTAGTTGAGAAAGTCGGGTACAAAAAAGGAATCGTTATCGGGCTTGTCACTGCTGGCTTCGGTACACTGTTTTTCTACCCCGCAGCAGGGCTCCGTTCCTATCCCATTTTCCTTGCAGCATTTTTTATTCTTGCATCCGGAATTACGATTCTTCAGGTTGCTGCAAACCCTTATGTTACGATTCTCGGTAAGCCTGAAACCGCTTCATCGAGACTAAACCTGACACAGGCGTTCAATTCCCTCGGTACAACAATTGCGCCATACTTTGGATCACTCCTTATTCTTTCAACCGCAGTGAAGACAACCGAAGAAATGGCTGTCATGGGAAGTGCAGAGCTTGACCTGTACAAAGCAACAGAAGCGGCAGCAGTTCAGTACCCTTACTTAGGTCTGGCAGCAGTCTTGTTCGTTATTGCAGGCATTTTTGCAGTGATCAAGCTTCCGCAGATTGAAGCAGCATCAGCGGAGACATCAGGTGAAAGCAACAACCATTCTGATACAACCCACACCTCCGCCTGGAAATACAGGCATCTTGTGCTGGGCGCAGTTGGAATTTTTGTATATGTAGGAGCCGAAGTTGCCATCGGGAGCTTTCTGGTAAAATACTTTGTTACCCTCGATTCCACGCTTGCTGAAGTTGAAGCTGGAAAGCTTATCACGTTTTACTGGGGCGGTGCGATGGTTGGAAGATTTATTGGTTCAGCCGTTCAGCGTAAAATTAAACCCGGTAACGTACTTGGGTTTAATGCCTTTATGGCGGCGGGGCTTGTGCTGGTATCAATGCTCACCGATGGGCAGATTGCTATGTGGTCTATATTATTAGTTGGACTCTTTAATTCGATTATGTTTCCTACAATATTCTCACTCGCGCTTCATGGATTAGGAAAACATACCGGTCAGGCGAGTGGAATTCTCTGCATGGCGATTGTTGGTGGTGCGATCGTTCCCCTTCTTCAGGGAATGCTTGCCGATTCAATTGGACTTCACCAGGCATTTATTCTTCCGATTGTGTGCTATCTCTTCATTGTTTATTATGGATTCACCGGAAGTAAACCGGTATTTGCATCCACAAAAAAGCTGTAAGCGAAAGGTAAGAAAGCTTGAAACAAGAAGTTGCGATCGGCATCGATATTGGTGGTACCAATACTGTATTCGGAATGGTTACCCGGAACGGAGAGTGCATTTTTTATCAATCAATTCCAACTCAATCAGAGTTACCACCGGAGAATCTCTTTGGAAATATCTTCACTGCATTAGAACAAGTGAGCAAAGCTGAATTAACTGATTATGAGATTATCGGCATAGGGATAGGAGCACCGAACGCAAATTACTTTACCTGTACGATTGATAATCCACCGAACCTCTCCTGGGGATTTGTTGATGTAAAAAATATCATCAGCAGATTTTCAGACTTTCCTGTTCTCCTGACCAATGACGCCAATGCCGCAGCAGTTGGAGAAATGATGTACGGGGCGGCCAGGGGGATGAAAGATTTCATCGTCATAACGCTGGGTACAGGATTGGGAAGCGGTATTGTTGTAGGGGGCAACCTCGTGTATGGTCATGATGGATTCGCCGGAGAGATTGGTCATACTATCTACGATCCCAATGGGAGGGTATGCGGTTGCGGCAGAAAAGGGTGTCTTGAAACTTATGCGTCTGCGACCGGTATTGTAAGGACGGTCATTGAATTACTTGAAAGCTCAGATGAGCAGAGCGTTTTACGTGAGATTCCCAGAGAAACCATTTCTGCAAAAATGATCAATGATGCTGCACTTCAGGGAGACCAGGTTGCACTACGGGCGTTTGACTTCACCGCCAAGGTCTTAGGTCTTAAACTTGCGGATGCAGTTGCACATACAAGCCCTGAGGCGATTGTTCTATTCGGTGGACTCTCGTATTCAGGTGACCTCCTGCTGCGTCCCACAAAGAGATATCTGGAAGAGAATCTCTTCCATGTGTTCAAAAACAAAGTTGCATTGGTGCAGTCCGGGATATACCATCAAAATGCAGCAGTACTTGGTGCAGCAGCCCTGGCATGGCATGAGCATGAGAGTAAAGAGAATCCTGTGCATTAAATTGTAAAGACATTGCCTTCCTTATAGAAACTGAGAGCTGACAGGTAATCCTCAGTAGATAAGTTCTCTCTCATTGCTTATTTTGTGACAGCTGTTTTCGATTCTATCTATATAAAGAGACCATGAAAAAATTCTTACTGTTCCTATTTATCTTTAGTGCATTCCGGCTTTCAGCCCAGATTCATGAAGCTGTGGTGGGAAGACTTGGCACCGAGATCATAACACAACGCGACTTTGTAGAGAGGTTTGAACTCGCTCCTTTCCTTTCAAAGCGTTCGGGCTGGAATATTGATTCGCTCAAAACCGAGTTTCTATTTTCACTTCTCGCTGAAAAATCATGGTATCACGAGGCTCTTAAGAACGGGCTTCACAACAGCACTGAATTCAGTTTCTATATGAAGCCAATCGAGGATATTCATCTCAGGGACCTTCTCTTCAGACAGGCTATCACATCGTCAGTGAAACTCAATCCGGATGATGTTGCCAAAGCAATTTCTAAGGCGCAGATGAGACTGGTGACAGCAATTGTCTCCTGCCCGGATTCAGCAACAATTTTCCGGTTTCACAGTCAGATAACCACTTCATTCAATCCTGACTCGATTCTCTCAGCACCACTGGAAAGCGGACTGTATCTAAGTAATCAGGATATTGTTCTCGGGTCACTAAGAGACGAAGAAGTGGAGGATATGCTTTTCAGCATGAGCGTTGGTTCGGCGACTGCTCCAATACTTAGTGAGGCAGGTTGGATTGTTTTTTATCTAAAGGATATCATTCGCACACCGATTGACCTCAACGATAAAAAAACTACTGACGGTATTATCAATACCGTGAAAAGCCGGAGAATCCACATCCGCACTACTGAATTTCTTCAGGAAATTCTGGGACATGACACGGTGATGATTGATCAGCAGGCTTTCCTGACGGCTGCAAACGCAATCTCAGATGTAATGAAACAAAAGAATCTGACCGATAATGATAGCTTACTCCTTCTCAACCAATCGGATTACCGTTCAATACTGCATGAGATTGGACAGGATAAACTGCGTATTCCTTTCATTACCGGTGGTAATTCAGCCCAAACAGTGCATGATTTTCTTGCTTTCCTGGCATTTTTAGAAAAACCGTTGCCCACCTTGAATACAAAAGCACTTTATGGAAGGCTTAACTCACTGGCGAAGAATTTTGTACAACAATCCCTGCTGACAGAAGAGGCAAGGCGCAGAGGATTAACAGAAGATCCCGGGTATAAAAGAGACACACAGAGATGGAAAGAAAGTCTGCTTGCCCAGATGATTAAAAACACATTTATCGATTCGGTGCGTGTATCTGAGAATGATGTCCGGCAATACTTCATCGAAGCGATGAATAATGACAAGGACTTTCTTTTTCTTAACCTCAGGATATTGACTTTATCGGGGCTTCAGCAAATTGAGTCCGTATTTGCATCGCTTGATGGTGGAAGAAAGTTTGAGGAGATTCTTTCGGAGTATGGGAAAACTGATTCATTGGTAAATGAGTCTGGTGAGACAGGACTCAAACCTGCCATCATGCTCGGAAATATGGGAATTATTGCACAAGGGTTGGAAGTTGGGCAGCTTTATGGACCGATAAAGCGGGAATCAGGTTATTCACTCATTATGGTAAAAGAAAAAAGGGAGATTACAGATTCTCTCGCACTTGATTTCGAGTCTACCAAAAAAGGCATTACCGATTATCTTTTCGAGAAGAGACTCCGGGAGTTCATTTCTCAGAAGACACTTTCACTCTTGCAATCACAGAACATCAATGTTTATCCTGAGGTTCTCTCTTCAACCACTGTAACGAATGTCACTATGTTTGTACACCGTTTGATGGGTTTCGGCGGAACCATCAGCGGTACCCCGCAGCTTGATAACTGGAGTGAGTGGGTAAATCCTGAGGAAGTGAAGAGAATTTTGGTTCTGCCTTAACCAGCAGTTTACCTGAAAAATTATTTTAGGATTCAGGGAAAGCAGAGTAATTTTAATAAAGAACAAAGGCTGATACCATGTCTCAGGTTCAGCCTTTGCACAGAAAAATCATCAAAGATTATTGAGAATATACTCTGTCATCTTCGTAAACAGATGCAAACGTGTCTTGCCTCCGTAGATACCGTGATCCTTTTCAGGATAATATGCCATATCAAACGGTTTGTTCAGCGAAATAAGTTTTTCCGTAAGCTTTATGGAATTTTGTAAATGCACATTATCATCGGCAGTACCGTGGATAATGAGAAACTTCCCTCTCAGGCGGTCTGCATAAGTCATAACTGATCCCTTTTCATAACCTTCAGGATTCAGCTTAGGAAGTGACATGTAGCGTTCCGTATAAATGGTATCATAGAACTTCCAGTCGGTTACCGGAGCAACTGCCACCGCGACCTTGAAATAATCGGGTGCTTTATGGATTGCCAGTGATGACACATACCCGCCGTAGCTCCAACCCCAAATACCAATTCGTGAGGAATCAGCCCAGCCCTGACTGATCAGGTATTTTGCCGCATCTACATGGTCAGCAATTTCATAGTCTCCCAGGTTGCGGTACACTATTTTCTTAAAATCTCTTCCCTTACCCTCTGTGCCTCTGTTGTCAATGTACACGACAACATAGCCCTTTGCAGCAAAAAGCTGATGCCAGAAGAAGTAGATAGAGCCAAACTGATCATTTACCAGTTTAGAGCCTGGGCCACTGTAATTGTAAAAGAGAACAGGGTACTTCTTTGTTGGATCAAAGTTTGCCGGTTTGATCATCATCCCGTTCAGTTCAGCACCATCTCCAGTCTTAAAGGTGAAGAATTCAGGCTTTGTAAAATCATACGGTTCGAATACAGTCTGATCAAAGGTGTTTAAAACAGTAACCTTCTTGCCTTCATTATTGATGATACTCTGTGTTGGAGGTGTATGAGCATTGGAATAGCTGTCACTAAAATAGTTACCGGTTTCTGATGCAGTGATACGATGGTATCCGGCTTCTTCCGTAAGTCGTTTCAATCCTTCACCAGTGAATGATACGACATAGAGGTCTGCATAGATTTCACCCCGCTCATTGGCTGTAAAAAATATATTCTGCTTATTGTGATCAACTGCAACAATTTCAGCAACTTCCCACTTCCCTTTTGTAATCTGCTTCATTTCACCGCTGGTAAGATCAACCCGATAAATGTGGTTGTAACCATCTCTATCAGAGGTCCACAGGAAGTGTTTGTTATCCTTCAGAAAGTTCAGGTTATCAGTAATATCGATCCAGGCGCTGTCGTGTTCAGTAAAGAGTACCTTTGATGTACCGCTGGCAGGATCAACCAGAAGGAAATCGAGCGTATTTTGAAGACGGTTCAAACGCTGAACGGTAAGCGAACTGCCATCATTAGTAAACGCTATGCGGGGGATGTAGATATCTTCTTCCGCACCAATATCTGCCCACACAACTTTACCGGTGGTAATATCAGCGATCCCGATTTTTACGATTGAGTTTTTCGCACCAGGTTTCGGGTAGTACATATCATGTGTATTCAGGTAGAGTG
>JAEXTR010000188.1 GCA_023406915.1 Bacteroidota bacterium | reverse complement strand
GTACAGTATCCCTTCTCACAGTTCGATCGTGTTGAGGGGTCATTTTCCCTTGCAAATACCGACCGTGAGTTCATCACCAATGTGCTTGAGCGAAAGGCACTGCTTGCATCGGTATCAGCATCGTATGTGTTTGATAATTCATTGTGGGGCTCGACCGGTCCCTTAGATGGTCTCAGAATCAGGGCTGGTATTGCATATACAACTGATATCAAATATAATAACATCTATTATGCTACACTCCAGCTCGATGCAAGAAAGTATCTGCGACTATCGAGCATGTCAGCATTGGCTCTGAGGGCGTCACTCTACTACAATGAAGGAAAAGAATCGCGGAGGTACATCGTTGGTGGCAGTTGGGACTTGCGGGGCTGGAACCGGTGGTCACTTCGAGGGACAAAAGTATGGTTGGCGTCAGCTGAGCTGAGGTTTCCTCTTCTGAACTCGCTTTACTTTGGTCTTCCGTTCGGTGGAATAGGTTTCTTTGGTATCCGGGGAGCAGTTTTTGCAGATGCAGGGGGAGTATGGGATGATACATACAGTACGACGCTGGGAAGTGTTGGTGTCGGTTTCAGAATGAATTTGTTTAACTTTCTTGTTTTACGGTATGATATAGGTAAGAAAATTGAGAACAATTTTTCCAGATTCCAAAAAGGATTCTTTTATCAGTTCTTTTTTGGTTGGGATTTTTAAAGGATTCCTCCCAGCATTTCTTTTGGTGCTGGCAGGCTGCTCCGGTGGTTCAATCGGTTTGCAGGAACAGGTTTTACCCGCGTCCTATGTGTATCCATTGCCTGCTTGTGATTCATTAGTTCAGAAAGACGAATACAGTCTCCGTGGAGTGATCACGCGGGATGGTGTAACAGGTGATGAGCGGTACATTTTTCTTGCCGATCAGTCTGGAAGAATATACTGTCTTGATGCAATCACACTGGAAGAGAGGGGAATGCTTCATTACAAAAAGTCATCAATACTTTTTAAACCCCTGGTGTACGGTGATCTGATTTGTTTCGTAAGGTTCCTGGTGAATGAAAATGAATCGGTCATCACCTTCTATGATTATCGCCACTCTACTGAAGTTGCTTCATATACTCTGGAAGGCATCGTTCTCAGTCAGTTCCAAGACCCGAAAGGTACAATTTCATATCTGACAACAAAGGGGGAGTATTTCAGTTTTTCTTCAACCGGTCAGTTTATAATGGAGCGGCAAGCGGTCGATTATGAGGCTGTTCTTGCAAATCAATCAGATAGTATCGCGATTTTCATCAGCCCGACAGGGAATCTGAAATCATATCATATTCATAATGGTTCAACCGAAAACTACCACTCAGTAAAAGATGCCAGTTTTATTGTGGTAGCTGGAAACAGGTTCCTTATTGTGGGACGAACGGGATCAGTTTCAGCATACCAGACCGGAATCAGTTCGCCTATTTTTGAGGGAAGACTTTCTGGAAGACCATCGGGACTGGTGCTGAATAGTGGAGAAGCATGGATGGTTTCCTACTCTGGTTCGGTTGCACGCTACTCATTCATAGATGGTGGTTTTCAGGAGGTTATGCAAGTACCCGATTTCAATCCTTCAGGGATTGCAACCATTCATGGATCACTCATTGTGGTTTACGGATTACAGGGTGGTTTACTGTTCCTGAAGAGGCAGAATGGTGGTGTACAAGAAGTCAGATACGAAACAGGACTTCCCATTGATGCAATACCGAGCTTAAGGGAGGGAAGGTTGATTATCGGGCACCGTGATGGTACAATCAGAAGCTATGGTTGTGAATAAAAAAAGCCTTATCACAAAGCAGCAAATACCGTGTGATAAGGCTTAAACTTCCGCAGGAAGAAAACCTATTCCTGTTTGATTGTGAAGGTGCCGGTTGCTTTCTTTGCAACAGATTCGGACGTGTCACGGTAAGCAGCCAACACAGAGGCATCAGCTGTGGAGAGAGTCACGATATTTGCCTGAACGGCGCCATTCATCAATACGCTATCTGGCAAATCCTTCATTGTGATTCTGCAAAATTGGGTGAAATAGATGATTCCAAGACCGCTTAATGTCGGTTTATCAAGCTGTTTGATGTTGAATGTCATATTTGCATTCTGCTGACCTTTGAGGATATCAGCAACCTTGAAATTGGTTGTTGTTCTGGTTGCGATCGAATCCTGAGTAGAGTCAACTACACTTTTAATGGTAACAGAGTATGAATAGTTACCTTTAAAATAAACCGAAAGGGTATCCCAAGTCTGAGGTAATTCAGTTGTGTTCAACTTGAAGGACACAGTTTCATTTGTGTAATCGGGATCGGTAGTTTTTGCACATCCGATAAGAATGAGTGCGGCAACCGCGGCAAGGAGTAAATTTCTTTTCATAAGTGATGTCCCAAGGGTTCTGAGAAAAAGTCGTAAAAAACATTATTAAAGTAAGAAATAATCCGTTTTATGTCAATCTTTTTACCGTGGAATTAGTGAAAAAGGAGGGGGAAGAGAGAAAAGTGCAAAAAAAGTGAAAAAAAGTGAAAAAAAAGCAAAAAAATGGGAACATTTGCGAAAAAAAGATTGATTTAAAAGATATAATTGTGTAGTTTAAAAAATAAATAAATTCTCCGTACCAAAACGACCATATAAGGATAGTGCGCAATGAAAAAAGCAGTTACGAAAAGAACCCCCGAACCGACAGTCAGAAGATTGTCGCGTTACTACCACCTGCTGAAGGAGTACCAGCAGAAGGGTTTGGAAATCGCTTCCACAACCCTGATCGCTGATGAGATGGGACTCAACAGCACGCAAGTCCGCAAGGACATAGAATATACTAAAGTTCATGGCAAACCGAAGCTCGGCTATCGGGTTGATGATCTGGTAAAGGCGATTGAAAAATTCCTTTGTTATGATTCGGAAACTCAGGCTGTGCTTGCTGGTGTTGGTAATCTTGGATCTGCCATTTTGGGCTACGGCAGATTTAAGAATTATGGACTGAAGATCCAGTCAGCGTTTGAAAATGATCCTGCAAAGATTGGTACTTCTGTTCAGGGTATCAAAATTCACTCTATTGATCGTCTTCCTCAGGTATTGAAAGATAAGCAAATCAAGATCGGCATTATTGCTGTTCCGGCTGAACACGCCCAGGCAGTTGCTGATGCAATGATGAATGCTGGTATAAAAGCGATCTGGAATTATGCCCCAATCAATATTCAGGTAAAACCTGGTGTTGCAATTGAACATGCCCAGCTTACCATGAGCTTGTCAGTTCTTTCCCGCAAAATACAGGAAATCCATATTAAGAGCTGATACGTACTGGCAGGTCAGTTTTTTGAAAGCGGCGCAATGTCCTTGTAAAAATCAACGGGGATGTACGCCGCTTTTGCATTTTCTTCCACCTGTTGAGGTGTTTTTGCACCAGGAATAACTGTAGAGACAGCAGGGTGAGAAATACAGAATCCGATACTGATCTGACTCTGAGTATGACCATTGCGACGGGCAAAGAGCTGGTCGTATTTTGCCAGTTCTTTCATATAATCCGAGAGTATTTCGGGGGCGAGACTCTTGCTCCGATGATCATCTTTACCAAATCGGGTAGAGTCATTGAATTTTCCAGCGAGAAGTCCGAAGAGAATGGGGATACGGGCAATCACGCCAATACCATGTTCTTTTGCTGTATCAAGAAGAGACTCTTCTGCTTGCCGTTCAAGCAAATTGTACCTGATCTGCAAACAATCCAGAATGTCCTTCTTCTCATCAACGAGAAAAGTTTGTTCAGTTTCCTTATACGATTGCACACTGAGACCTGCTGCCACAATCTTTCCGGACTGCTTCAGTTTATCAAGAGCTATCCAGGGTTCATCTGCCTTCAGGAGTTCAGTATCAGGGCTGTGTAACTGGAGCACATCAAGGCGGTCAGTGCCTAGTCTTTTCAGACTTTTTTCTACCGCTTCAGTAAGGTAAGAAACCGTGTATGTGTGTTCAAAGCGGACAAGCTCAGAGGTGTTTAAAAACCTGTAAAAGTCCCTGCCGGCTTTCCCTGCAATAACTACCTTTTCGCGGTCATACTCCCTGAGGAATTTTCCGATCAGTTCTTCTGAGTGACCATAACCATAGATATCAGCAGTATCAAAGAAATTAATTCCAAGCTCGGCAGCACGGTGAAGAGCGCGTAAGGACTCAGTATCATCCGTTTTACCCCACTCACGTCCACCGATAGCCCATGCGCCAAAACCGATCACAGAGACCTGGGGACCGTTCTTATAGAGTTCGTTATACTTCAAACTGAAATCCAGTATGTGGGGAGAAACAAGTAACTTTTCCTTTTTTACAAAAAACAAATTTACAAAGAATCAGGGGGAAATTAAAATTTTCCGGACACTGAAGTAGTATTTTGATTTAAAATGTGACTTTCGTCAGTCTTACCAACTGCGAAATATGGTTTATTAAGCAGCTACGATTAAGTTTTTTGACTGTAATGTTGGTTTTGTATAAAATCGCTAATTTTTCGGTCTCAACTTTGTTTTATTCGGAGTATAAATGAAAACAGAATGGAATCTGAACGGAAAGCGTGCGCTGATTACCGGCGGGACCAAAGGAATCGGTGCAGCCATTGCTCGGGTATTTGTCGATCTTGGAGCTGAACTTATCCTTGTAGCCCGCGATGCATCAATGCTGCAGACTACTGTTGCAATGTATCAGGATGAAGGCAGAAAGGTTTCAGGTATTGCGGCGGATGTCAGTATCGCTGCTGAACGTGAAAGAATTGTGCAATATGTTTCTGACCGGTGGGATACCATTGATTTTCTGATTAACAATGCGGGAATGAATATCCGGAAGTCAACGGATGCCTACACCGAAGAGGAGATTGATCTGATACTCAGGACAAATCAGATAGCACCGTTTGATTTGTGCAGAAAGTTACATCCATTATTGAAGAACTCCAGTGCTGCCTCCATTGT
>JAEXTR010000183.1 GCA_023406915.1 Bacteroidota bacterium | reverse complement strand
GGCATCAGCAAAACGCCTTAGCAATGTATCATCAAGTATGCTGCCAGCGAAATCGTGCTTTGTGATATTTGCAGCTGGTGAGGCGGGGGTAGTTTCCCAAATCACCACTTCGAATCCGAGCTGATAGGCTGCATAGGCAGACATCCGGGCTAACTGCCCTCCTCCAAGAATTCCGATACGGGGGGTGTGCGAAAGATTCTTGAATTTCATATCATGCTTTCCTTTGATGAAAATGGGAGATATTTGTTCACAAAGATAATGACTTTCCCTGATTTCACATCAGACCAGTTTAATCTTCTGTATGAACTGTTACCGAATACCCGTCACTTGTAACGAGTATGGCTCCATGTTTGTCGGTTCGAAGAATCTGCACACCTGCATCACTCAATCGCTGAAGTGTTTCTGGCAAAGGATGACCATACCGATTACCTGCACCGGCACTGATCACCGCATAGTGGGGGTCAGTTAAGAACAAGAATTCGCGCTGAGTACTCCCTTTACCACCATGATGAGGGACCTTCAGAATAGTACTTTTCAGAAAACTGCCAAACCTATCGCAAAGATACTGTTGCTGTCTTTTACTGGCATCACCCGTGAAAAGAAAAGAAGTGTTCCCATAAATAATTTTCATCACCACACTCCGGTCATTATCACTCCAAGTACTAAACATCGGGTCGTCTGGATCATTCAACATAAAGAACATGACGCCCCCAAACGAGAAGGTGGTATCCCCCACCTTATGAATTGCAACACTGGTTTTTTGAAAAGCACCAATGAGCATAGAGTCTTCACGATCCCGATTCTCGAAAGGTTTGTAAATCTGCCTGATCAACCCTTTCTGTGCAAGATGTATAAACCCACCATAATGGTCTTCATCAATATGAGAAATGAATCCATAATCAATGGTATCGATGTGAAGATACTGCATGAGTGGAACGAGAACCCTCTCACCAGTATCGTAATACTCATTCCTTCTGCCAGCATCGATCAGTACCGTAGTGCCATTTGGTAACTTCATCAAGGTGGCATCACCCTGCCCCACATCTGCAAACAGTAAACTCAGGTGTTCTTCAGGCATAACGTCAGGTTTCAGAAAGCTACCATACAGAAAGAGCAGAACCGGAATCATCCCGAGGATCAATCCGCCTGTAAAACGCCCTTTATAAATCCGGTAGGTGATCATTCCGGCAATGGGAATGATGTACCAGACAAGCAGATCGGTGAGTGTAAACTGATAGCTATAGAGGTATGAGAACCCAGTGTTTGCAAAGAATTCTACCAGGAATCCTGTGAACTGGTACATAAGCTCTGAGCCCGCAGCCCAGAACAGCGCTGCATAATCAGAAAACATTGAAATTATGAGCGTGAGGATACCATTAGAAAACAAGCCGGCTGTAAGCGGAATCACGAGGATACCTGCTGGCAGACTTATCAATGAAATTTTCCCAAAGTAAAATGCTGTCAGGGGAATGGTTGCCAATTGTGCTGCAATACTGATCGCGAGGAATATAATGATTGCACCTGCAGTTTTGCTCTCAATCTCCTTCTCCGCCAAAAAGTTACGCGCCCAACGGTTGGAAAAAATTATCCCGGCAACGGCACTATACGACAGCTGAAAACCGACATCAAAAAGTTGTTGTGGATTAAGAAGGCAAATGATGAGTGCGGAAAGAGCGAGAATTGCAAATGCATCAGTTGACCTGCCTGTGCCGATTGCTATCAGTGCTATAACAGCTGTGATTACTGCCCTTTCAACCGGGGGTGAGCCAGTCAATGCAAGAAAAAACAGAACACCGGATATTGTTAACAGCACGCGCATTTTCAGGGGAAGCCGGGCAAAAAGGAAAAACAGAATAAAAACCACTGCTGCAACATTCGACCCTGACACCGCTAGCGTATGTGCCGTACCGCTATTGATGAAATTCTCCTTTGTCCCTTTATCGATATCTCCTTCTTCATCAAGGAGCAGTGCTTTCAGAATGGCAGCGGTGCCGGGAGTATGCAGATAATCGATTTGATTAGCGATTGATTTGCGAATTGCAAACAAGAGAGATGAAATGCCGGAATCATCGGTCCCAGTGACCCTGAGTGTTGAAGGATGGATCTGAAAAAAAACCTCCTTTCGTGCATAGTACTCCTTAAAATTAAAACTTCCAGGGTTTCTTAACGAATGAATTCTCTTTAATGAACCAGTAACCTGTATTGTGCTACCCGGAATCAGACTGTTAAAGAGGAGATCCAACCTGCTTTGAACAGAATCATACACAGCACAGAGGATATTTTCCTGAAACGGATGCCATTCCGCATCCGACTTGACCGAATCAGCAAGGAGAACGAATCGTACCCCCTTACTGTGATCAAGGTTCATACTGACTACTCTTCCAATCACCTCCACACGCCTGATGATGTCCCTCTCATTAAACAGCGAATTACGTTCGGGAAACTGTCCATGTCTTAGCCCCCCAGAAAGGAAACCAAACACAAGGACTGATATCATTACTGTTTCATTTTTGTAACCGTACTTTTTGATAACAAGAATGAGGGCAAGAGCAGTGACTCCAATCCATATTAACCAAAAAATGCTGCCTAACTGAAGTACTTCCTGGGCAAAGATTCCTGCCAGGAAAAAGAGTGTATATGGTATACCGGGATGCTGTCTGGGTTGCATCACGAAATCTCCGAGTAGTGTGAGCCTTGATGCATGAGCCTTAGAACCAATACTTATTCCAGAATTGTGAGAATAATCTTATAGTAATCGCTAAGCTTCTTCACCTTTTTAGCAAATAGTGAAGCACGTCTGCCGGCAGCGATTCCAATTGCCGGGTTCATAGTGTGATGCTTCAGGGAGAGGTCCTCAGCATTTCCATGATCTGAGAATATAATAAGCGTAGTATCCTCATCAATACCCCTTACAACGGATGTGAGAAAAGCACTAAGGGATTGCATTAATGAACTCTTCTCCTCCCGTACCCTGCCGTGACCAATATAATCCGTAAGAAAATATTCATAAAGCACAAAATGATGCTCCCTGCTTATCTTCAGAAGCCTCCCAGCAGCGGTTTCAGGTTTGATCACAGGCAACCGGTACCCAAGCCGCGCATTCCATCTTGCATTCGTTATTTCCCCGGTAAGTCGTTTTCCTTTCCTCACATCAGAAGCTGTGCCGAGTCTTAAACCTGCCGAGTGAGCTGCATAGGCAATTGCACCAAAAGCCTGGCGTCTTTTTTTTACGATGTCAAAGTACAC
>JAEXTR010000150.1 GCA_023406915.1 Bacteroidota bacterium | reverse complement strand
AAATAATATAGAGTATAATCAAAAGGATGACCCAGGCAACAATAGAGACCTGAATAAAAAGTTCATTGTCTTCGGCAGCAAGTTCAAGGTTGGTTGGAGTGGCTGAAAACTGGGTTATTTTGCTCCCGGTTACAGTGACAGCAATAGCATAGCTTATATTGAATCTGCCATCATGGAAGCGACCATTCAGTTTATAAACCTGATTATTCCGCGATCTGAATGAATCAGTCTGGGTAGGTATGAATACATTAAAAGTATCGGTGACCTTTTGGTTCTGTAATCGGGTTCCAAAAGGGGTAAATGCTGACAAGAATCCGTACGCAGTATTTTCTGCGTATGTTCTCCCTGAATCAGGAATCAGGATGGAATCTGGTTCGTTCAACGAGAATGAATGAATTTTGTTGTCTGGTGCAATGAGAAAGTCAATTTTGGTAGGGAGTACCATTCCTTTATTAGAAAGACGCACCTCTGTCTCGCCATTAATGTTGATCTTCCGTGCAGTACGGTAATTGTACAAATAGACAGGTAATCCTTCCCGAATCATGTCGTTTGTATATTTCAGACCGTGTACTCTTTGTGTATGACTCAGCACATCCTTCTGCACAGATAGTGTAACCAAAGATTCCACAGTGTCTACAGGGATATCCATTTTATGCAGAATACTACTGGCAACCGCAGCGTAACGGTCTTCCTGTTCAGGCGGGGAGACGACTGCAAGTGGATGAAACAGATAATATGATACCAATGCAATAACAATCATTGCACTGAAGAAAAACAGATGGAAAAGGGCAAATCGCTGGCGCACGGCATCTCTCAAAATAATCAGTAGAAAATTACGAAGAAAAATCAAGAAGAGCACATTTTTAGAAAGTTAAGAAAATGCAATTTTAGCTAATTGAGATATGGCAATTCACTTATTAAGATCGGCTTTTAAGAAACTTTGCGATGGATGTTCAATATAAAAAAAAGTGTTGTGCAGCGTGATTGGTTAAAGAGTTTTTTGTACATTATCAAATTCAAAAAAATGGATTTGTAGATGAAACTTGAAATATTCTTACGCAGAAAACTAAAAGGAATTTTTCTAAAAATTGGATTCCACAAGCTTGTATTACCCTTTAATGGGTTGTTATCGAATATAATCTACATGGCTCAATTCTCAAAATGGAGAAGCGAGTACAGTAATCTTGAATTCAATGATTTTTATAACGGCAATGTCAAGTATGAGGATAGATTCCAATTGCATGAATTTGTGTTTGATAAATTTAAACTCAATGGACCGATAGAATTTTTTGAGTTTGGTGTTGCTGACGGAGATTCATTCAAGTGGTGGGTTGAGAAAAACAATCATGCTGATTCGAGGTTCTGGGGTTTTGATACATTTACTGGATTGCCTGAGGATTTTGGGGTGATGAAGAAGAGTGACTATGACAGGCAAGGTGAGTTCCCGGATATTGGTGACTCACGGGTTACTTTTATTAAAGGATTATTTCAGGACTCATTACCTGGCTTTTTGGAAAATTACCATAGAAGTGATTCTCGTCTAATTCTTCATTTAGATGCCGATCTTTATTCAGCTACCCTCTATGTTCTAACCAGACTCTCTCTCTTGTTGAGGAAAGATGATATAATACTATTTGATGAATTTGGGGTGCCAACACATGAATTTAAGGCGTTTGCAGAGTTCTGTCACGCTTACGGATTTAGGTATGAAGTACTTGGTGCAGTCAACAACTATCTTCAGGTGGCATTATTAGTGAAATAAGTTTATCTATATTAGACTAAATATTAATGTAAATATATAAAAAAATACTTGACATTTCTTACCTGGTTCCCTAATTTGTGATTGTGCAATAATCACTTAAATCTGGGTGTGATATGAAAAAAGTATTGATGACTTGGTTGTTATATGTAGCGATCCTTCAAGGTCAGGGTTGGGTCCAGTTAGCAACAAACACGAATTTTACTTTAAATTCCTTCCTCCAGTTAGATTCATCTATAGTAATCGCATTCGGTGATGCAGGGATAGTTACGAAATCAACCGATGCTGGTACTCATTGGTTAGTATCAAGTATTCCAGGGGGATATAGTGTAACTAGCTCCGCACTTTTGGGAACTAACATTTTTGTAGCTACCAATAACGGAAAAATTCTCAAATCTCCCGATACCGCAAAAACATGGACACTCTGTCCTACACCTAGCTATACCAGACTTTCAGATATCGTTTTTATTTCGCAAGATGTTGGTATAGCCGTAGGCGACTATGGAGTATGTTTACGATCGACTGATGGAGGGAACAATTGGGATTTATTATTTACTCTCAATCAGGGTACAAATCGTTCGGTTTGGTTTACTTCCCTTACTACAGGTTTTATCGGAGGTGGTGATTTCGATAAATCGCAAGGTTTTATCTACAAGACTACCGATGCAGGATTAACCTGGAATAACGTCACACCTTCTCCCAGTCCACTTTTAATCACCGATATTTTTTTTATTGATAATCTTCATGGTTTTTTTACATCAACTAATGGAATTATTGGTAAAACCACTGATGGTGGTGTGACATGGACACAAAGCAATGTGACTGATCAGTGGCTCTACAGTATTAGCTTTACGAATGGTGAAGAGGGGTATGCTGTAGGTGGAAATTATGCTACAGGTATCGTGTTGAGGACAACCGATTCAGGGAACACTTGGTCTTCTGAATATCTTCCAAATTCAGCATGGTTATATTTTGTGGACATTTCCAGGAGTGGTGGTACTTTTTGCGGTGGAGCAAATGGGAGATTATTCAAAAAATCATCCTCAGTTTATTCAGGTGATTGGCGTCAATTATCGACAGGGTTTACTGAGACTGTCAATGACCTATTATTTTACGATCGTGATTATGGCGTTGCATTTTGTGGAAGCGGTAAGGTATTCATTACAACAGATGGAGGGGAGAATTGGGCACAAAAAACCACTTCAATTTCCTCTGAGATTTTCTCCGCAACCCATATCGGAGACACAATAATTGCGGTGGGTCAGAATGGGAAAATAATCAGATCCGCAGATAAAGGGCATACATGGACACAATCAATTTCCGGTACTTCCTTCAGAATTCTTAGCGTCGAAAAAGATAATATGAATAATCTCTTTGCCGTGGGAGATTTTGGTACAATAATAAAATCAACTGATCATGGATTAACATGGAGCAACAAACAGTCTCCACTCCTTACAACTCTAAGATCGATTGACATCTACAATAATATTTTCACAATCGTTGGTGGCGACTTTCAGGATGAACTTGGAAAAATTCTCCGATCAACAGATAATGGTAATACATGGATTGATGTTAGTCCATTAGGTCCCTTTTTACTTACCGACGTAAAAATCGTGTCAGACAATATGATCCTTTCTGTGGGAATTTCAGGAGAGTGCATCTATTCGACAAATACTGGATTTGGTTGGAATTATTCCTACACTGCAACTGAACATTGGCTGTATGCTGTCGATCATCGTTCTGGTAATAATTCCATGATCGTTGGAGGAAACATTTCAACTGGTATTGTACTTGAAACTACTAATTTAAATAAGGATTGGTATGTAAATAGAATTAACTCAGCTCAATGGCTTTATGCAATCGCGATACCAGAAGATAATGTAAGATATATCGCAGGTGCCGGTGGTAAAATTTATAAAAGTAATCGAGAAATAATGCCAGTTGAAAATTTAATATTTAGAGCCGCAAATGAGTCAAAGAACCTGATTCGGCTTGATTGGAGTACTGCAGAAGAATTGAACAATTCCGGTTTTGAGATTGAGCGCAAAACCTCTGATGAATGGCAATCGATTGGATTTGTGAATGGTCATGGAACCTCAGTTTCTATGAACAGATACACTTTCCTTGATAATACTAACGGTATTATAGCTCCCGAGATTCAGTATCGGCTTAAGCAGATAGATTATGACGGCAGTGTGACCTACTCTGAAATATTAACAATAACAAATTTGCCTGAGAGTTATATCTTACATCAAAATTACCCCAATCCTTTTAATCCATCAACAAGAATAGACTTTTCTGTTCCAAGAAATGGACATGTAAAGCTTGAAGTATTTGATGCTCTGGGAACTCTAGTTGCAACCCTGATTAATGACCAGCTTGAAGCAGGACACCATTCAAGAAATTTTAATGCCGCAGGTTTTTCATCAGGCGCATATTTTTATCGTCTGACTGCAGATGGTAAATCTTTTCACAAGAAAATGCTTCTGATTAAATAATCGAATTTCTGTATTTTTATCAAAGAGGGAATCGTAAGGTTCCCTTTTTTGTATGCTGATGGATTCTCTCTATATCATTGTGATAAGCACAAGTGAGTAATTTCGTGGCGTGGTAAAATTTCTGCTTATCTGGTCAAAATATTTGTGCTGATTTGTTCACATTATTTGAAAAAATAAAAAGTTTTTATACATTTGTTATCTGTTTTCGGAAAGGTGCAGGAGTGGTTGAACTGGCTCGCCTGGAAAGCGTGTGTACCCCACAAGGGTACCGAGGGTTCGAATCCCTCCCTTTCCGCAACAAAAAAAGCAGGCTGTCCCTATCGGGCAGCCTGTTTTGTTTTAAACATTTCTGAATATCTTACTATCCGCATACATTTACTCTGAAGCCTTCAGTACTCATTTCCTTTGTTTTTCTGCGGAAAATAATTTTTCTAAGTATCCCTAAATAATCAGGTTTTTGATTCCGATAATCCGGCATGAAAGAGACATATATTAGATTCATACTTGAACCCGTGCTGTGGGAAAAGGATATCCTTGCAGTGATGGATTGTTTGAAACGCGGTAAGGTGATTTACGCCATGCTTGATGAGGCTGGACTGAAAAACCGTGTCGTTTCAAAGGGCTTACCCCTGATGAGAGAGGTCTTTCCTACTAAAGAAGACCGACTGAAGGCCATAACGGGAACAATGAATATCACTCCATCCCGCTTTAACATTGATGATTTGTATGTAGCTGCAGAGATAAACACTTTACTCGAAGCTGAGATGGTGAACAGTATCTATACTGCTCCATTTGCAGGTATATTCATACTCTTGCGGGGAAAGATAGAATTTTTACCCGTAGATTTCAATGGGTTTATTGATTTCTCAGTAGGCCATGATAAGATGTCGGTTGAACTGGATTATTTTCCATCCGGACCAGGCGGTGAATCCCTTAGCATGGAGAGCATCATTACTCACCTGAACGAGATTGGCATTTAGGGGGGACTGGAGCTTGAGACAATCCGGGAAGCAATCGACAAAACAAATCGCGAAGGCAAACCGCTTTATGATGTACTTTCGGCAAAAGGGGTACTCCCTCAACATGGTAAAGATGGTTCGATTGAGTTTTTAATTGATCTTTCCCGCCAGATTGAACCCAGTTTAACTGAGGATGGTAGAATTGATTTTTATAATCTTAATATTATTCATACTATTGCAAAGAATCAGCCAATTTACCGCATTAACCGGCCTGAGAAGGGAATAGATGGCTTTGATGTGTTCGGAAAAGTAATTAAGGCCTTAGATGGTAAGATGCCGCCACGGCCAATTGTTACGAATGCGAAGCCTTCTGAAGAGGACCCGGATGTTTATGTTTCAAAAATTAATGGCACTATTAGTCTTCAAAGAGGTGAAATTATTATCAGTGACCTTTTTGTTGTTAGTGGTGATGTTGATTTTTCAATCGGAAATATTACCATTGATTCTTCAATCCATATAAGAGGCACCGTCCACAGTAATTTCAAGATCAATGTAGGGAACAACATCAGAATTGATGGTGGGGTTGAGGACGCGCTCATCACTTCTGGAAGAGATATTTTCGTTGCGAGAGGGTTTATCGGTTCGGGCCGTGGCATGATACGTTCCAGTGGTACTGCCCGAATTGGTTTTGTTGAGAATCAGACTGTGGTGGCGAGGAATGCAGTCTATATTACCGGTGAATGTCTCAATGCCCACATAAAAGCAGGCAAGGCGATTTATGCAGGTATTAATCGCATACCCGTGATCGGTGGTGATTTGTCTGCCGGAGACCTGATCGAAATAGGCAATCTTGGAAATGAGTATGGCTCAGTTTCTCATATCTCAGCAGGGGTAAATATTTTTCTGCAGGAGGAAATTGAAGAACTGCTGCAAACCATCCGACAACTTGAAGAAGAACTGGCAGAGATAATTGGAAACTTGAAAAAATACTTATCAGTTGTTGAATTTGAACCGGCACTCAAAATCGGAGTTCAGAAAATGATCGAGAAGAGGGATCATATTCAGCTGGAGATCGAAACAAGCAAAAACAGAGTTGAGGAGCTAAGACAGAGAATGACTTATAATCCTGACGCAAAGGTAAAAATTCTCGGTCATGCCTATCCAGGTTCACGGATTACCATTAACCGGCGCACCTTTACCATTCAGGAACATCTTTTTAATAAGTCGATATCCCTGAGCAAAATCGGCGAATTTCTTTTTAGCTAGTCTTCTTTACCACCGGGTTCAGGACTACGAAGCACGGATGTGAGCATCTCCTCAATCTGTCCGAAACGTTCGTCATAATCTTCCCGGCTTCTTCTGATTACCTCAAATGCTTCCTCACGCCCATAGGTGTGGGTAATTTCGCATTTATTCTTCGTTTTCCCAGGTATCTCTTTATAGGTAAGGAAGTAATGCCGTAAACGCTCAATAATTTGGGCAGGACAGTCTGCAATATCCTTGATATTTCCATACACCGCATCATTTTTCATTACCGCAATAATCTTATCATCCGCTTCATTTCCATCAATCATTCTGAATCCACCGATAGGAGCAGCCTCCAACAGAATACTTGCCTGATTTATAGCTTTTTCGGAGAGTACACAGATGTCCAGAGGATCGCTATCACCAACGATATCAAAACGGTTCGTCTTTTTATTGCAGAATGCTGCAACCCTTGTTGCGCAGTATGTCCGGGGGATGAATCCATAAAGTGAGGGAACAACATTGCTGAACCTTTGAGGGCGATCAACCCTGAGGAATCCACTATCCTTGTCGAGTTCATACTTAATAGTATCAGTCGGGGTGATCTCAATAAAAGCGGTCAGCATCTCTGGCGCGTTTTCGCCTATATCGATACCATGCCATGGATGAGCTTTAAACAGGATACCCATCATTTTCCAGATAGGGTCTTTTCTAGTTTCCAATCGTGTTTCCTACTTGTTGGATAAATATTCTTTTTGAATGGGAAAAGATACAAAATTATATCAATTAAGGGTGTGAGAGAGTTCCAAATCGTATAAAAAAACGGCTTACGGGTACTGCCCGTAAGCCGTTTATAGAGCAAACTCTAATTATTTGAGATATGCCATTTTTCGCACGAGATGGATGGGCTGTTTTCCAGCCGATTCAGCGCTTAAGACAGCAAAGTAGATTCCGGTAGGGAAAGCCTCCGCGTTCCAGACAGCATCATGACTACCTGCCGATAAAACCCCATTTACCAATTCGGTTACTACTTCACCCAAAGCATTGACGATATTCAGTTTTACTTTGGATTGTGACCCGAGTGAAAATGTTATTGAAGTTGAAGGGTTAAACGGGTTAGGGAAGTTCTGATTCAGTGTGAACTCCTGCGGGTTCAAAGATTCAATGGTAACGACATCCGAGAAAGAGGATGTGCCGTCAAAATCAACCTGTTTAAGTCGATATGATACTATTCCTCTCGGTGCAATATCAGTGTACTCATAGGTGCTAACGCTTGTTACGGTGCCTTTCCCTTTTACAAAAGCTACAGGGAGGAAACCTTCACCATCCAACGATCTTTGAACTTCAAAGCCATTGTTGTTTAGCTCAGAGGCTGTTGTCCATTTTAGTTTTACGCCAGAAACTACGTTTACGGCAGTGAAGCTCGTCAATTCAACAGGTGTTGAGAGGTTCAGATCAATTTCAAATGCGCCTCTTCCATGAGTACCTGCACGAAGAAGTCTTACACTACCATTATGGTAATAAGAAAAATCCATCACTGGCACGAGTGGCATATTTGTGCCAAAACGGAACCAGCTTACTCCGGCATCAAATGTAGCATACACGCCTATATCGGTTCCAAGGAAATAGATCGATGGATGCAATGGATCAACGAAGAAATCTGAAACTGGAACATCAGGAAGATTACCAGATATGTCTGTGAACGTAGTACCAAAGTCAGTACTGCGAAATACTTTACCGGTTCCCAGTCCAGTTTTTAATACGAAGACTGTGTTTGCCCAAACAGGGTGGAGGAGCACACGAGAAAATTGCCTTGTAGGACCTGGAATGTTCTGAGTAACATTCGCCCACGATGCTCCACCATCAGTTGAAACGAAGCATTTTGGGCTTGAAGCTGAAAAACCTCCGGTTACTGCTGCCATAAACATTGGGTCAACCGGGTGTTGAGATACTGACCGGATAGACTGATTATCAAGGTAGGATGATATTGCAGTCCAGCTGTTTCCCTGATTAGTTGAACGCCAGAGTTTCTTGGAAGCAGCATAGATCGTTTGCGGTTGCGTTGGATGCTGCCAGAAAGGAGTTGTCCAGAATGGAGAATCATCCGAAGGATAGGTGGGAGAAATACCGACTGAAGTTACACCTCCGTCAGTAGTTTTCATCAGATATCCATTTTGAGTTGAGAAGAAGAAGTGAGTTGTTGGTCTGGAATAATCAACAAAAGCATCCATTCCGTCACCTGTGGATGCCAGTGTATAGGGCGTAGCACCACGATCATACGTAATAAACACGCCGTTATCCTGAGCACCACCACCCAACATATCGACCACGGCAGGATTTGAAACTACACGGTAGTACTGAATCGTAGTCAAACCGTTGTTGACATGGGTCCAGTCTGCACCAGAGTTTGTAGATTTATACACACCACCATCACACCCAAGATAAACAACATTATCTGATGGTG
>JAEXTR010000107.1 GCA_023406915.1 Bacteroidota bacterium | reverse complement strand
TCGGTTCGCTGCGGTCAATTTTACACCAGTAGCAGATCAATTCTCAGCTCCAAATCCAAAGCATAAAAATGTGAAATGCGGTGGAGTTGAGATTGTCGTGACAGATTATAAGATTGTCCAACCATTCAGGACCGGATTACTGATGCTTGCAGCCGTTTGGAAACTCTATCCAAGTAAGCTTGATATTAAATCAGCATGGCTAAGCAAACTTACCGGTACAGATGTGACAGAGCAATTGCTGAAGCAGGGGATTGAAGGAACTGAAATTGCCAACAGATTTATGGCTGATTCTGAAGAGTTTACCCTCATCAGAAAAAAGTACCTTCTGTATTAATTTTTTTAACACCATATTTTACTCTTTATGAGGATACGATGAAAAAACTAATTCTATTATTACTTCCAATTCTGTTTCTTGCAGTTGGTTGCGGTGAATCAGGTGATAAACCTGGCGAAATTGATATGGCTGCCATCGATACCACTTCGACATTCAGTCCGGTACCTGCGGAAGCACCAAAAGATGCTAAGTACAAGCTACAGTACAAACTTGAAGTTGGTAAAACATATCTTTATAAATACACTCGACTTGTTTCTGAAGAGCAAAAGATTAGCGCTGACACGGTTATGGCCCAGAAAGTAACTGAAAAGCGTAACTACATATTTAAAGTAGTCCCTCAGAGTATCGAAAGCGATGGTACAATGGAACTTGCCTTTACCGTCGAAGATATCAGTATTGACGCTGACGCTAATGGCAAGAAAGTTGTTTATAAGGGTGGCGATGAGGTTGATTCATCAAAGAAGAAACAGTTTGTCGAATTTATTGCACTTCATAAGGCAACATTCAATGTACAGTTAAAACCCAGCGGCGAAATTGTTGAGATATTCAAATCCAATAAGATTGCTGATAAAATGCTTGAGATTGGTGCAAACGGACCGATTGCTGAGAATGAGAAGAAAGAGTTCTACACTGCATTTAGCGAAAACTATTTAAAACCGCTGGTTATGCAGGTGTTTAAGGTGTTCCCTGAGAAAGAGCTTGCCAAAGATTCGTCATGGGCATTAAACTTGCCACCGATGAACTTTGAGATATTTACTTTGAATTCCACGCATAATTATAAAGTAAATGGTTTCCAAAAGAATCAGGATGATTTTCTCGTTGTAATTGATGCATCACTCATGAGTAATGCAGTTCCTACCCCAGCTGCAAAGCAAAACAAAGTTGACTTGAAAAAGACTGCATATTCAGGATCGGGTAAGCAATATTTTAATACGGATAAATCAGTGCTTCAGAAATCTGCTACGACAGTTTCCATGGCATTGGAATTCAGTCTTCCTTTACCGAACCAGCGCACCGGCAAGATGATTACTGTTACACAATCGCAAAACAGTAAAACATCAAATGTAACCGAGTTGCTGTCAATAAAGTAGTTTTCTATAAAAAAAAGCTGACTGTTCATAGCAGTCAGCTTTTTTATTCTTTACTTCTAAGTGACCTTGTGGACCACAATTCTTGCCCCCTCTGTTTTTATAACCTCTACCTGCACATCCCGGTCAATAAAATCTCCTTCGGTAACTACATCCAGTCTTTCACCATCAATAGAGACATTACCGGCTGGGCGGAGGGGAGTAATTGTCATTCCCTTTTTCCCTATCAATTCTGATCTATCGGGATTGGAGATAAACCCGTCGGGTTTTGTGAACTGTTCATTCAGAACAAACATATTAAATGCTCGGGTTTTGGGAAGATACTTATACAGTATGTAGAGTAAGACGATAGAGGCTAAAAGTGCGCTTCCGATCGAAATGAGTGCTGTGTTCAGAATCGAACCCTCGATGGGAGTTACAGAGCCAAAGAACGAGAGAAAGAGTGCAGCCATCATAAGTGCGATTCCAAGTATCCCGGGTAGTCCGAACCCAGGTATGACAAATATTTCAACGAGAATCAGGATGATACCTGAGACAAACATAATTATCTCAAGCCATGAAGCTAGATCGAGCAGAACCGATGAACCAAAAAACAGAGCCAATGCAATAACGCCGGCTGTACCTGGTAGTCCCCAACCAGGCGTCTTAATTTCAGTAAACAGCCCGACCATACCGATCATGATGAGTAGAGAAGATATGATTGGATTATTGAGAAACCTAATGACAGCTTCTGCCCAATTAGTATCTGGGCTGATAACCTCCGCACCCTCCAGATTATAAATCTTTAGTACTTCGGCAATATCAGAAGCAGTTGTATCTGCTATGCCATAATGAAGTGCTTCAGAGGTTGTAAGGCTAACTAATTGTGTACTATCCACAAGACCAGGAATAACAATTCTTTCATCCACCATCCCTTCAGCGATATCTGTTCTTCTGCCATTTCGTTCAGCAGTAGTACGGAATTCACCGCGCAGGTAGCTTTGAACCTTTTCTGAGAGCTTTTCACCGGATCCATCAACACCCGTTGATGCACCGATAGTGCTTCCTTTTGCCATAACAATGTGTTTATTGGAGAGTG
>JAEXTR010000044.1 GCA_023406915.1 Bacteroidota bacterium | reverse complement strand
TCCTGGAGCTGTTCTGAAAGAGTTTTACTGGAGAGAGCCTGATCAATACGGAGCTTGAGCTGACTAAGCTGAATCGGTTTGTGAAGATAATCGAATACACCCCCCTGAATCGCTTTGATGGTCGATTCAAGGTCACCGTGGGCAGTAATAAGTATGGTTATAACCTGCGGGTCTAACCTCTTAATGGTTTCTAACAGTTCAAGGCCATCAACATCAGGCATCTGCCAGTCAGAGATAACAAGGTCTACTGACTCTTTTTTAAATACCTGAAGCCCCTCATTACCATCACCTGCCGTAAAAACTGTATGCCCAAAATCTGATAAATATATTGCAATTGATTTACGTATATGTTCTTCATCGTCAACAATTAAGATATTTGCCATGTAACCCACCACTATTCACTGAATTGAGTTGCCCTATTGTAAAGCAACAAATTGACCTCATTAAAATACTCCTTCGGTAAATGAAATGCAAATCATAAGAATTAATTTAATATTGAATATTTTTCATTATCCCCCATTGTATCTCCTCTTTTCTCCATAGTTATTATGAACGTTTCTGCTTACCTTTAAAATCAAAAAAAAACATGTTATGAAAAAGCTCATTCTCCTCCTTTTGTTCTGTACCGTAACAGGATTTGCTCAGCCAATAACCTGGACAGATGTCACCTCTCAGCATCAGCTTCCCGCTGGTGTAAAACTCTTCCAGGGCAGCAGGACAAATCCGGTACTAAAGGCATTTTATCTTGATGTCGATCTGAATAATCAGAATATCGCCATTCGTCCCTACATTACTTCCTCAACAGCTACGGTACCCGCTCTCACTCAGCGATTTGGAGCTTATGCCGCTATAAATGGTGGCTTTTTCTCTGGTACAACATCCCTCTCTACCGTCGTCTACCCAAACCAGGTTATGGCACAGAACGTTGGAGCCCTTACCAGAAACCAGCAGACTTATCCAGTCATTCGAAGCTTGTTTTCTCTCAAATCCGACCGTACCATGTCTGTTGATTGGATATATCATTTTAATGCGACGCTTGCAGGTTTATACTCCTTCAATGCACCAATGCCTTATACACTCAATCACCCCTCCCCCCTGCCAGCCCCGCTGCAATCTCAGGGCGCGGTGATGCAGAATGTACTTGCTGGAATCGGCGGTGGTCCAACTCTGGTAAAAAATGGGGCAGTCAACATCACCTATAATGAGGAAATCTTTTGGGGATCTGGTGTTGGTGCGGATAATCGTGATCCCAGAACTGCGGTAGGATACACTGCAAACAAGCATGCAATTCTGATGGTAGCTGACGGAAGACTCCCTGGCGTTTCAGAGGGATTGAGCCTTTCTGAACTTGCCAATGAATTTATTAGTCTCGGGTGTGTGGAAGCTATGAACCTTGACGGTGGCGGCTCTAGTCAGATGGCAATCGGTTCGAATTATGTGAATACTCCTTCTACCCGGGCTGTACCTACAATTTTTGCAGTCGTGCACAAAGACTCCCTTCAGGGATCTGCGCAACCCCTGTTCGAAAAAATAATCGACACAGGTGACCCTGATGCATACCTTATGGGTGGAGACTGGTTTGCTACTGCGAATACAGGTTACTATGGTACAACTCCTGCAATGCTGAATGCAGTCGGCACTGGCATCAGCTATGCCGAATTTAAATCGAAATTGCCCGAAACAGCCCTTTATGAAGTCTATGGCTGGTGGGTTGCATCTTCGAACCGATGCACCAACACACCTTTTATCATAAAGCATAAAAACGGTACTGATACGGTGAGGGTGAACCAATCTACCAATGGTTCCCAGTGGGTCTATCTGGGCAAATACACATTTTCACCCGATACTTCTCAATCTGTAACTATCTCGGATGCCGGTGCCGGCACTGCCGGTACATATGTTGTAGCCGATGCTGTCCGCCTTATCTCATTTGACAATGTGGTTGTTGATGTGCAGGATACTCCCCAACTCCCATCGGCTTTTCTGCTCGAACAAAATTATCCAAATCCCTTTAACCCTGAAACCACAGTATCCTTTCACTTACCACGGAACGAATATACTTCTCTCAAAGTATATAATGTACTTGGGAAGGAAGTAAGATCACTGGTTGAAGGTGTAGCTGCTGCCGGTACACACCGTATGCAGTTTAATGCTGAAGGTCTGGCCTCAGGAATTTACTTTTTAAGTTTAAAGACGGAAAGCTTTGCTTCCGTAAAAAAAATGACTCTCATCAGATAATAACGGAGACGCATAATGAAAAACTCGTTCCTCTTAATCCTCCTTTTATGCGGAACACTTGCTGCACAGTCGCTACAGAACGTTACGGTTAGCACTGTTCCAACGCCAGCCGGTGAAAGATTTTCTTTCCCTGTCTTTGGCGCCAGCGACAATGATTTGTTCTTTACAAAAGATAATTTTATAGGTCTGTGGCACAGTTCACTATCCAACGGTGATGTCAGACAACTGAATACTGCACAGGGCGCTGGATATCAGCCGGTTATCAGTTCTGACGGTTCACTTGTATTCTATCGCAGCGATGAATTTGTTGATATGAAAAGATTTACACGAGTCTTTTCCCTGAACATGAATGACAATCGGGTGCAGGAGCTGCTTCCTGCTTCCAGATTTGTTTCTGAACTGCACGGTAGTGACAACAGCATTGTTTTTACCGTTGACAATACACTCCGCGGTATTTCCAATGATGGTGCTCTACTGACCGAAGCAAAACTCACTGCTGCAACGTATGCACATATTGATAACGGGAGTATTTCACTCCATCACCAGGGATCAAAACGTATTCTGAGACCTCTTGGTGAAGGCAATTATATCTGGGTATCAGTCTCCCCGGACAAGTCAAGCCTGCTCTTTACACTCGCAGGAAGAGGCACCTATATTACTGACCTGCAGGGCACAGTAAAAGCTGAACTGGGGTATGCGAACGCACCCGTCTGGTCACCTGACGGCGCTTACGTTGCCTATATGATTGACCGCGATAATGGCACAGACTTTACTGCCTCGGAGCTCGGTCTTTATTCCGTCGCAACTGGAACTCATACAGCTTTGACCAGCACCGACAATGAAATAGAACTGTATCCCGCCTGGTCACCTTCTGGAAAGAAAATCGCCTGCGCTACCCAATCAGGTGCATTACTTATTTACTCATTTGAAATTGAATAAGGAGTGAAGAATGAAAAAACTTGCATTTCTCCTCGTACTGTTCACTTCCTTTACCTTCGCCCAGAATTTTACGGGCTTAAAGATTATGCTGAACCCCGGTCACGGCGGACACGATTCTGATGATCGTTTTATTGCAACTACCGGATTTTGGGAATCCGAAGGGAACCTGACGAAAGGATTGTACCTTCGTGACATCCTTCAGGGATATGGTGCTCAAATTGTTATGTCCCGCGTTACTAACTTTACCTCTGATGACCTCCCACTCTCTCAGATTTGTCAGATTGCTAACAATAACAATGTGGACTATTTCCAGTCTATTCACAGCAATGCTTTTGACGGTAAAACAAACTATCCCCTAACACTCTTCAGGGGAACAGATGCTGCACCAGTCTTTCCTGCTGCAAAGCAAATGGCTATCATTGAGTATAACCATCTTAAAACTGAGTTAAGACACCCCTGGACAGGTGGGGTAAATGCCCGCGGTGACTTTTCATTTTATGGCAATACTTCCGGTCTTGGTGTATTAAGAACACTCAATATGCCAGGCGTACTTTCTGAGGGGTCATTCCACGATTATATCCCGGAATCTTGGCGGTTACAGAATCTTGATTACCGGTATCTGGAAGCAAGATCACTCGCCCGTACCTTCATTGAATACTGGCAGAAAAATCCTGATCCTAATGGAACGATAGCAGGAATTGTGAGAGATCCCCTGAAACCATTCCCTTATTTTGCTATCGCTTCTTCAAATGATGGCAAACATCCGCTTGACAGTATCACCGTTCGTCTGGAACCCTCCGGCAAAGTCTATACCGGTGACAAAATGAAAAACGGTTTCTTTTTCTTTGATAGTGTTGCACCCGGCAGCTATAAAGTGATAATCAGTGCGTACCAGTACATGACTGATACGGTGAATGTAACTGTTATAGCAAACAAAACCTCATTCGCCGATCTGAGTGCCCGGTTTGACGTAAATCTGGCACCTCAAGTTATAACCCAATACCCTTCAGCCACTACAAATGTGTCAGCTGTTGCACCGATTGGTTTTGATTTTAGTCTTCCTATGAATAAAGAATCTGTAGTGAATGCAATCACCATCACACCACCTGTGTATGGTTCATTCCAATGGTCCAACCAGGATATGTCAGTCCGGTTTGTACCCTCAATTCCGTATGAAAAAAACACCACTTATACTGTAGAGCTTGCCCCAACTGCACAGAGTCAGTATAACGTTCCAACTGGTGTCGCAAAAACATTTCAGTTTACTACCCAGAACAGAAATCGGTTTAAGCTCCTGACATCATATCCATCAGATAACCAGCATTTCATCAGCCCCTGGGTACAGTTTAACTTTACTTTTGATGGCGATCTGGACAAAGCCTCACTTTCCGGTAATATGTACCTTATAAACCCTGCTGGCAATATTATTG
>JAEXTR010000016.1 GCA_023406915.1 Bacteroidota bacterium | reverse complement strand
TACCTATGGTGATGTGCTCGGGTGGAAGGTGTTGGATACTCCGCTGATTATTGGGTTCAACTGGGTGCTTGTGGTTGCGGGAAGCTATTCCCGTGCTGTCACGCTGGTACGGAACCGTTACCTGACACCACTCCTAACCGGTGCCATTGCGCTGGTATTTGATCTGGTGCTGGAACAGATTGCCATCCGGCTTGGCTACTGGCATTGGACCGGCGGTGATATCCCTCTTCAGAACTATGTTGCCTGGTTTGTACTGGCAGCACTGCTCTCATTTCCTCTTGAAAAAATTGTCAGGGTTCGTCATACCATTCCTTTCCTGTATGTAGAAATACAGTTCCTCTTTTTTGTCATTCTTCTTTTATGGATGTAAAGACTATGGGTTTGTTTTTTGCTCTTACCATTATCACCCTGTGGCTGGCACACCTTACATACCTGCTCACCGGGGAACCGTTCAGTCCGGGTAATCCCCTTGCATATCTGCATATTCTGGTTCAGGCGTATCTGTACACAGGTCTGTTTATCACCGGGCATGATGCCATGCATGGTACCGTGGTAAAAAACCGCACACTGAACAAGGCTTTTGGCTGGGCTTCTTCCTTACTGTATGCAGGGATGTTTTATAGCCGTCTGCTGAAGAATCACAAGCTGCATCATAAATATCCGGGAACAGATCAGGATCCTGATTATAATGCCAAAACAGGCAATTTCTTTCTCTGGTGGTTTTCTTTTATGATCAAGTATGCTACGGTGGGTCAGATCATCATTATGGCTGGATTGTATAATATCCTGAAGTATCTTGGCGTGCCCGAGATTAGTCTCATCCTTTACTGGGTGGTGCCTGCATTGCTCAGTTCTTTGCAGCTCTTCTTTTTCGGCACCTACCTGCCGCACAGGCAGCCGCATGATGATACCATGAAGCCGCACAATGCCCGTACCCTGAAACGGAATCATCTGTGGGCAATGATCAGCTGCTATTTCTTCGGCTACCACCGGGAACATCATGAGGCGCCCTACATCCCATGGTGGAAACTCTACTCTACAAAATAGTCTATACTGAACCCGGAATCGGTTCTTTCCAGAACCCCGCACTGTTCACCGTGGTGCCAAATGGAATAGACAGGACATCATCCACATATCGCTGCCGGCGCATTCCGACGAGTGCCACGCCAACACCCGGTGAGGAGACTGTCATCAGAATCGCTTTTTGTGAGAGCGGAAGAGCGTGTACTTCTCCGGGTAGATACCGGTTCAGTTTGCCGTGCAGATCAAGATTCCTTGCATTCGAGGTTGCCGCAATCCGGTCCTCAATCCGTGCAAATGCAGCCGGTACAAGCCTGCTATACCCCTCAATCAGATCCTGATGCTGTCCGGCAGCTTCAGAAAAGCCGGAAACAAAACGAACTACATAACCTGCCCTCGGGATAAAATAATTCCTTTTTACATCGATAAAATGTGAATATTCAGTCAGTGAGTCCCGGTTCTCACTCAGGTACTCACCAATAGAAAGACACTGTTTCAGCGAATACTTATCTGATGCGGCAGCGGGCAGCCCTTCCACCACCTCACTGATCATTCTCTCTTCATATTCCCGCAGTTCCATCAGTGCGTGGGTTACATCCGCATCCGTGACCTTTGCCTGAACAGGGAAGTCGGCAAGTCGTGTCAGTCGTCCTGAAGTAATCGCATTCAGGGGACGGTTAATCATCACTGCAAGATCAAGTTCCTGCGCATACTCCAGCAGCGTTTTGGTGCATCCTGCCTGATTCTGTACTGTTTGTGCCCCTTTTTCAAACAGGTTCATCGGAAACTGTACAATTGCGAAGTGATGATCCGTTGTCACAGCGGTGGCTGCAGCAATCACCCGTTCGAGGGAAGTAAATGCCGGATGTGCAGCCGTTTCAGGAAAAGTATTGGATGAAATGCCATAGTATCTGATTTTCCCTTCCTTCACTTTCTCTTCCATCCAGGTGAACGCCATCCGGATTCTCCGGTAATATTCTTCATGCAGTTCTGTGACCGGTTGTCCGGGCGTATACTGAAGGAAATACTCAGGGTTGTGCAGCAGGTAGCCATCCAGATAACCCGTACCGAGTCGTTCAAGCGACAAATGAAGCTGATCCTCCAGAAATTCTGGATGAATGCAGTGCCACAGGTCTTTTGAGCACTTCACAACTTCAGGATACGGCTTCCCGTTGATCTCCCGTTGATTGGCAATCTCCAGGTTCTTTCCCTGAATATACCCGGCTTTGGAAACCAGAAACACCTGATCCCTCCCGATCCCATCGCTTTCCTGTACAGTGCGCAGTGCCTTCCCAATAAGCAGTTCACTGCCCCCATCAGTGTAGTTGGCTGAGGTGTCAATCAGCGTGATGCCCTTGCGGATTGCGTACACCAGTGCGTCGTAATGCTCTGCAATTCTGTAATCAATCCGGTATCCGCCAAATCCTGCTGCGGGTGTCATAAAGCCGGTCTTACCAAAAGCGCGATATTGTAATAAAGGGAGCTGCATAGGAACCTTTCAGTTATTCGTTCATCACAAAACACCTGCTCCTCCTGATGAGTTGCCAATTAGCCACCGGAACTATCAGCTATCAATCAGGAAGCATCATTTTGTGCGAACAGAACTTAGAGAAAAAGTCCGCAAGAAACAAGAAAGGGATAACTCATCCCAATCCATTTAACAGTCAGACGACCATTCGTTTTAAGGTAAGTTACGATTTCAGGGTTACGGTCACGGGTTACAATATCCTGGGACAGGATATCACCTGGGAAGTAGTTGACACGAAGGGAAACACCCTCACCCAACTGAATGCAAATAAAAAAAGCTGGAGCAACTTCCGTCACCCCGGCTGAGTTTCCTTTACGCATTTTTCTGTTGAGTTATTACCTCATCATTTCCCATCCGCTCACTTCAATAAAATCATTTTCTTCACATCGCGGAAAACGGGAATGTTTTCCTCGTTCACCGCGTTGATGCGGTAGAGATAAATACCCGAGGCGAACCCCGTCATGTCGATTTCCATCTCGTTCTCACCTCTGCCGTAATATCGGTCACCCGAATTATACACTTCTGCCCCTTCCATATCATATATCGTCACCATCACCCGGCACCGCTCCTTCACCGTAAACCGTATTGTCGTTTTCGGGTTGAACGGGTTTGGATAATTCTGCTCCAGGTGATAGGTGAGTTCCTCGAACACCTTCGGTTCATTCACCCCTACGAAAACGATGCTTATCTGGTGCGAGTAATCACTGACATTCCCCTGGGAATCCACTGCCGCAATCCGGTAATAGAAGCCGTTCGCCGGCATCGTCAGGGAATCGGAGTACAGCGTATCACCCTGCGCAGAGAGGAGTGTTGCAGCCGAAGGGGTGAACTGAGCAACCGTATCACGGTACAAGCGGTATTCCTTAAAATCCGCTTCCGTGTTCTTCCCCCACTTGAGATACACGATTCCCTCCTGATAGAACGAATGGATTCCGCGGGGTTTCCGGGGGGGTAAATCGAGGTATTGGTAAACGGCGCCGAACGGACCTCCGTACAGACCAATGTCGCTCCGGGTGCCGTCCCTGTCCGTTACCGAAGGGTCCCCCGCGTCAATCAGCGGTGAATATTTCTGGAGGTGATAATCGAGCTGGTCGAACGCGGTCACAGCCGTTGAATCATTCGTTACCATCGGGTCAACAAACAGGTTGCCAACCTGGGTTTGGGCAGTGCCTCTTATATCTGTTTGATTTCTGAAAAAAGCATTATACGACAGCGATTTTGTGGAATCGCTTCTTACGGCGGTTACATTATCCGTAAGCATGTTATTGTGATAGTGGGAATTTTTCCTGTTGGCGTTAATGATGGCGCCCTTTACTTCACCCGGTAATGGTTGATAAGAAACAATATTATTGAAGACATACAGGTTCCCCGGATTATTGGTGTATGTCCAACTTATTGAAATGCCCGCCATTTGGTAACCAATAAAAATATTGTTGCTGATTTCACCACCGCGGAAGTTCGGACGAGTAAATATGCCTTGAATCATGGCATTGACCGTCGATGGGATTACAACGGTTCTTAAAATATTGTTCCTGAAAATCAAGCTTCCTCCGTATATCTCAGCCGCTGTTACCGAAGCAGGGTTATTGACATAATTATACTTTATGCTGGAAACAAAATTGTTGTTGAAAACCGTCGTTTCATCACCGCTGTGGTTAAATAAATATAAAAGTGCATTTGATATCTCAATGAATGAGCAGTTTGTGATGAATGCCTGGGCATCAATAAGAACAATCCCGGTGGAGACTTTTGTTATAATGCAGTTGTCAATCCGGAGAATAGTGTCGGTTGTGGCACGGTAGGGGTTAGCATAAATTGCACAGGCCTCATAGTTGTTGGTTCTTCCCAGAATGGTGAATCCAGAAATTGTTGTTGATTCCTTAATACGGACACCCATGGTATCAAGACCGGTATTATCGATTATCGTGGTGAGCGGGTTCAGTCCGATGAGGGTTATCCCTATTTGATTAAAGAATAAATATTCCCGGTAAGCG
>JAEXTR010000354.1 GCA_023406915.1 Bacteroidota bacterium | reverse complement strand
TCAGCAATCCAATAATAGCAAATGCGAATACTGCGGTTGACAAAGACTCTGCCGGAACTGAGATCACATTAACCATAACCAGCAAAGGAAGAATCAGCGAAGAAATGAGAGCCGTAACCGAAGCTTTTTTCTTTAACAAGGTATCAAGTTCTGCATTACCTGTTGATTTACCACCCTCCCAGAAGAAGCGGGTAAAGAGTACAAATGAGGCAGCAAACGCAAATGAACCTACCAGGAAATAAAGCCATTTTGCAAATACGACTCCTGATGTAAAGAGATAGATTACTGCAGAGGATTTTTTCCAGTCTGCCGGAAACATGGTGATAGTAATTCCGGCTATGATAAAATATGATGCTGCCAGTAATACCAGCAATCCCCAGAATCCTGAACTTTGACTGAGTGCCTGAAGCTTTGCCTTTTCGTTATCGATTTCAGATCCTTCTGCACTGGTTCCCAAGGAATCAAACAGCTGACGGTAGAAAAAAGAATACCGGTAAGTAAACACAAATCCGGTACCCACAGCGAATGCTATGAGTCCTGCCATAAGGAATGGAACAGTCCCTGCACCGGTGGTATGCATCAACTGGGCAAACATCAGCAGAAGCCCCAACACGGGCAGAATCCCAAGCATGACCCCACTGGTTTTATTGATTGTACAGTCTTCGATATAGACCCGTGCAAATTGCAGCCAGGTAGTGTCACCCGTCAGACGATACTTCCTGCGGTAAAACAGAGAAAGAGCTGTACCGCCCAGGAGAATGCTGAAGTACGGTATAAAAAGAAAAAGTACAAGCAGCGTAAGATAGTGCAGCAGAGCAATATGTTCGGCTGACTGTGGGAGAACTAATTTATCCAGCAATTCCATCAAGAGAATCCCTTTATGGTGTTAGGAGAACAAAATACATTTTTTCAAAGGCGGTGACCAACATCATCCACAATACAAAACCATTGATGCTGTTGAAAACCATACGGTACATTTTCCGCTCTCTGCCTGGACGAACCAGGCGGAAGGCATAGAATATAAGTGCCATTGCGGCTGAAGCTATCAGAATTTGCGCTGGCAACGATTTAATGAGATCAAAAAACAGAAAAAATACACCCAGTACTGCAGTGGCAGTTGTCCAGATAAAGGTCAATCGGGCAATCTGATCATCATTGAATAACTTATTCAAGGTTGGGAGACCGGCTGCCTGATAATCTTTACTGAAGAGCAGGAGCAACAGCCAAAAATGAGGTATCTGCCATACAAAGAAAAAAAGCGCAATGACCAGTATCTGTGGGTCAAGAAGTGATCCACCGGCAGCATGCCACCCTATCACCGGAGGCAATGCGCCTATTACGGAACCGGGAACCACTGCAAAAGCAGTCCTGCGTTTGAGCGGTGTATAAATACCGTTGTACCACACAAATGCTGTTAAACCCAGCAAGAATGCAACCCAATCAATTGCAAAAAAGAGCAATGCAGACCCTGTCAGAACTAAGAACAAGGAGAATAGCAAAGCACCTTCTGATGAAATTTTTCCTGATGGAATGGGGCGTCCTTTTGTCCGCTCCATCAATGCATCAAGCCTGAACTCCTGCAAATGATTGATCACGGCAGAACCACATGCTAACAAAAACACACCAGCAATGGCAATGATCATTCGTGATCCGGTATCACCCATAAAGCTGTAGTAGCCGAAAGCAGTGGTGATAGCCACCAGCATCGTAATCCTGATTTTGACAAGCGTCAGCACTATGGTGAGTGTTTGCCGCATTACTTCACAGCACTCGTATCTACTGACACAGTATTCGCTGCATTCTTTAACTCGGTTCTTGCTGCGAGCCAGGCATCATACTCAGGCTGAGGCAACACATTTACTTTTGTGTACATTGCCCAGTGATTCAACCCGCAATACTCTGCGCAGGCGATATCAAATGAGCCTGTCTGCTCAGAAGAGAACCAGATACTATTATCCTTGTTTGGCAATACGTCACGTTTGAACCGGAATGTCGGGATATAGAAACTATGGTTCACATCTGTGGATTTCAGATCGAGCACTACAGGTGTATTTACCGGTACGAAGAGCGTGTCAGTCTCGAGTCCATTCTCGTACTTGAATGTCCATTTCCACATCTGACCAACCACAGTAACCTTCATAGCCCCATCCGGAGGATTGGATATTTCGGCATAGCCTACATACCCATACCAGAACATTCCCATAACCAAAATAATCGGGATCACGGTCCAAAGTATCTCAAGCTTCATATTGCCAGGAATGTTCACAGCAACAGGATTCCTCTTGCGGTTATACTTGACCACGAAGTAGATCATAACAGCCGTGATGCCAATCAGAAGTACGGCTGAGATCGCAACAATAAAAAAGAACGCACCGTCTACTTTATCAATATATGACATATCTTTAAACATTTGCTCACCCTCTCAAAAAGCTGTAATCTGAGAAAAGCAGTATCAGAGAGATAACCAGGAAGACCAGTGCGACACCCACAAAGACACTGAAAATTTTGTTTTCAATTCTTAGGTGCATGAATATCGACAGGACAAAATATGATTTCACCGATGCAATAATGAGTGCTGTTGCTACGGTGAGATTGCCAAAATCTATGCCGGCAACCGCAACTGTTATACCAGTAAGAATGAGCAGTACCAGCCAGACAAGAATATACATTCCGTAACCAGGGTGCTGGTGCCCGTTTTGATGATGTTCTGAATGATTCATACAGGCTTCCTCTGCTAAGAAATAAGATAAAACAATGGGAACAGGAAAATCCAGATGATGTCAACAAGGTGCCAGTATAATCCGGCAGCTTCTAGCCTGACATAATTGTCAGGATTAATTGAACGCCTTGCTGTAAACCATGTCATCACACCTATTATTGCTACTCCGATTATAACATGGAGTGCGTGAAGACCGGTCATCACATAATACAATCCAAAGAAGAGTATCTCACCGTTTCCGCGAGAAAGAAGGTCTTCCGAACCCGGATAGATACCATGGCTGATCTTCGCTGACCATTCAACATATTTATTAATCAGGAAGCCAAACGCCATTGCGATGGTTGCGAGCTGTAACAGGATGGAAAGATTTCTCTTTCCTTTCTGCAAAGCGGTTATAGACAACGCCATGGTAAGACTGCTTGTAAGAAGTATTACCGTGTTCAGCGTACCGACCAAAGCATTTAGTTCTGTGGCTGCCTTGTGAAACTCCTCATAATGGAGGAACTTGTAAACGGCAAAAAGCAGGAACATACCGCCGAACAGCAGCAGTTCAGTAAAGAGAAAGAGCCACATCCCAAGACGGGAACCTTCATCATCACGATGAACATGGTGGATGGTGTGTTCTGAGCTACTCACTACTTGTCCTCCGGCAACTTAATGTTCTTCAACTGTTTGATTTTGTTTATACTGATACGGCAATTCTGTAACCGTGGGAATTTCATTAAAATTCTCAAAAGTAGGCGGTGTTTCTACCATCCACTCAAGTGTTTCACCTTTCCAGGGGTTCCTTTCGGATGTCTTCTTCCCTCGTTTAAGAGCGACAATGAGATTGCCAAACAAAATGATCAAGCCGAGAATCAGGATCCATGAACCTATTGTTGAGAGGAGATGATAGGGCTGGAACTCAGGCAGATAATCATAATAGCGCCGTGGCATACCAAGCCACCCCATGACGAACATGGGGAAGTAGAGTACATTGAAGCCGATGAAGAGCGTCCAGAATCCAATCTTGGAGGCTTTCATATTGTATTCCCTGCCAAACATTTTCGGGAACCAATAATGAAGGGCTGCAAAAATACCGAAACCTGTGCCGCCGAACATCACATAGTGGAAATGGGCAACGATAAAAGAAGTATCGTGAATGTGCAGGTTGACAGAGAGTGCGCCCTGAATCAATCCCGTAAATCCACCGATCGAGAAAAGGAAAATAAAACCGAGGGCGTAGAGCATGGGTGAATCAAGTGAAATTGATCCCTTATACAGGGTTGCGACCCAGTTAAAGACTTTGATAGCGCTCGGGATAGCAACCACAAAAGTTAACAGTGAGAATACGATCATGGCTACACCACTCATTCCACTAGTAAACATGTGATGTGCCCAAACCAGTGATCCAAGAAGCGCAATTGCCACACTTGACATCGCAATAAATTTATACCCAAAGATGGTACGCTGGGCAAATACCGGAATGATTTCTGAAATCACGCCCATTGCAGGGATAATCATAATATATACTGCCGGGTGAGAATAAATCCAGAACAGATGTTGATACAGCACCGGATCTCCCCCCAGTGCGGGGTCAAAGATACCAATACCCAAACTGCGCTCAATAACGATAAGTAACAGTGTGATACCAACGATAGGTGTGGCAAGTATCTGAATCCATGCGGTGGAATAGAGTGACCATACAAACAAAGGCATCTTAAAAAATGTCATACCCGGCGCACGCAACCGATGCACAGTAGTAACAAAGTTGATACCAGTAAGAATTGATGAAAAACCGAGAATGAAGGCTGCCAATAAGGCAGGTATTACGTTGGTATTTGTCCTGACGCTGTAAGGGATATAGAAGGTCCAGCCGGTATCTGCTGGCCCGCCAGGCAGAAAAACTGAAATGATCGCCAACAAACCACCGATCACAAAAAGCCACCAGGATAAGAGATTCAAACGAGGAAAGGAAACATCCTTTGCACCTATCATGATAGGTAAAAAGAAGTTCCCAAATACCGCAGGTAATCCAGGTATGATAAACAGGAATATCATAATGATCCCGTGCAGCGTAAAAATGGAGTTGTACGTTTGAGGGTCCATTATGGTTCTGCCAGGTGCGATGAGTTCCAGACGCATCAGGAATCCAAAGGTAACCCCGACTGCAAAAAATACCAACATTGAGATCAGATACATAACTCCGATCTTTTTGTGGTCAACAGAAAGTATCCAGTTAAGTATACCGGAATACTTCCCTTTCTGATCGAGATAACTGATGTGTCCGTTATTGGAAACAGAAGACATATCTATTCACCTATCTTTACTTTTTTTCTTGATCTGGTGATGAGGAAAACAAATACCCCAGCTGAAACGAGGGTGATTGCCAGGAAAATCCTCAAAATTGTTTCATAATTTCTTTTACCGACCGGTTCATTGCTATAGCACATTTTTAACGTCTTTGCAATTGTAGGAGACACTTGCTCAAGCACAGCATTAGCTATAGACATTTTAATATCAAACGGCATAAATGTGGTACCAAGCAAGTACCGTGTTACCTTCCCATGGGGAGAAACAACAATTAATGCACCGGGATGGACAAAAAACTCTCCGTCTTTACGGTATCGATATCCGGTAAGTTCAGTAATCGCTTTTATGTTCTTCGGATCTCCGGTAAGGAAACGCCAGGCATCTTCAGGAAACTTCATCTGAATTGCAGGTAGAAAGCTATTCTTTCTTTCAAGTGCCATCTCTGGTTTTTCATCTGGATCGAACGAAATTGAGACTAACTGGTACTCCCTGCCGGGTGCCATATCCAGCTGGGGGACTAAAGATGCAACTTCTGCCATTAAGGGCGAACATAGCCCTTTACATGAATAAAAAACAAGCATCATTATTGTTGGTTTCTTTATGATGCTTCTCAGGTTAATCGTGTCACCGTTTTCGTCAAAAAAGACGAGAGAGTCAGGAATGATTGCACCAAGTTTTTCATCAATTCCCACATCGATCTGCTCCTGCGCAAAAACAGAGCTGCCTTGTAACAAGAGAATACAACAGACGATATAGAGAGCACGGCGAAGCATGTTATGCAGTGACCGCCTTAAGGGTTTCCCATAAGAGGGTGAATTCGGTTTCAGATAATGTTACCACAGCGGGTTTGAAGCCGTTGACCACGAAACTGCGACTAAGCACTGCACGGAACTGTGCAGAACTCTCACGCCAGCTATTATCATTCAACAAAGTTCCAATAGCCTTACCTGGGTTAATTACTGAGTGATAGAAGATTTTTGCCCCACCATCAGTAGTCCGTTTCTGTTCAAGAACACTTAGTGCAGCATTCAGTTTTTCTAAGCCCTTTGATGCTGACGAGAGAACAAGTGAGTTAGCCTCTTGCAGCGGAAGTGTACCAGGTTGCATACTGCCGGCTGTGAGCTTATACGTATCATCAAGCAGTTTAACGCCACCTTCAGTGATCGCCGGAGGATCTGTCATGAAGGTGCGCATATAATGAATCATTGCAAGGCGAATATCCGGGGCAATATCACTGTAAGCCGCCATAAATGGTGGGATACCTTTTTCTAACGTAAGATACATCCCTGCCAGATCCTTGCCATTTACCCAACCATCATTCGATGTAAAATTACGTGGAGGCTTTGCCAGGCCTGTTCCACCGGGTCCATCGCCCTTACCCCCTGCGCCATGACAGGTGGCACACCGTGATTCATATTCCTTTTTGCCAAGATCAAGAAATGCCTGATCAGGTGACTGAATCATTGAAATATCGACTGCTGAATCGGACCGTGGACCTTGCAAAGGCAGATCGGCTACCACAACGGTATCAGGGAGCATCACGGTTGTTTTATTCAAATACACTGCATTAATGTTGGAAACAAAATAGAGTCCAATCACCACAATTACAGCAATCACATACGGATACGCAGGAGCAATAAATGCAATGGGATTATCCAGCAGCGTTTGAAATGAAAACTTCTTTTT
>JAEXTR010000319.1 GCA_023406915.1 Bacteroidota bacterium | reverse complement strand
CCGTTTCAGGAAAACCTCTCCCTTATGCAAATGTACGCGTTGCCGGCTCAGGCACAGGTGCAGCGGCAAATCCTGAAGGATTCTTCCTGCTGAAGCTGCCTGCCGGGGAACACACACTGATCGCCACTTTTATCGGGTATGTGTCTGATACCATCACTACCCGGGTCAGTCATTCTCAAGCAGCAGTTGATTTCCGACTTGCCCCCTCATCAGTCACCCTGTCAGATGTAATCGTTCTGCCTGGTGAAAATCCCGCACTTGCCATTATTAAAAAAGCTGTTGCGCGAAAAAAGGAACGGGAGGAATCGCTCTATCGCTATCAGAATAATACCTATTCAAAACTGATTGTGGAATCCGACCAGCAAAACCTGATGATCGGAAGCGGTTCGGTCGGTGTTTCTGCAAGTACAGAATCCATCGACTCATCCGAACTGAATATCAACGCTATCTTTGAAAACGCTTCAGAAAACTATTTTAGAAAACCAGGCAGTAAAAAAGAAATCATCAGAGGCAGAAAGCAGACCGCCAATATCCCCTCCTATGTCAACACCCTCACCGGGGGAAGAATTATTCAGGACTTCTATTCAAACGATGTGGCATTTTTCGGCTCCTCACTTGTCAGCCCCATATCTGATGATGCCCTTGATTACTACTTCTTCTATATTGCTGATACACTTTCGATTGACAACAAGAACATCTACCGTATCGCCGTTACACCCGATAACCCAAATAATCCCGGATTCGAAGGATCGATCGATGTTTTTGACGGCACATTTGATCTTGCAGGTGTGAGCCTTACCCTGAACCGTTCAGCAAACCCGGGCGGGATATTTGATTCCGTGCGTGTCAATCAGAGTTTCCTTACCTACGGTAAAAGTGGATTCACTATGCCTGTGGACTACCGGCTTTCCGCAAGAGTCAGTCTCCTGGGTCTCATTAAAATCGGGTTCTCACTCAATTCAATTATGTATGATTATTTGCTTAATGAGGACGCTTCATTCAGCGATGATATTTTTAACAGCGCTCTGATAACAGTCACTACCGATGCTGATGAAGCCGATTCAACCTTCTGGGAGAAAATTCAGGTAATCCCCGCCACCGGCAAGGAAGTGCTTGCTTATCAGCGTATCGATAGCCTCAGTCAGATACCGGTCTCCTTCTGGGATAGGTTCTCATTCCTCTCCCCTACCATACAGGTTTCTGATAATGTTTCTATCTCAGCCCCGCTGGGGATGTATCATTTCAACCGGGTCGAAGGGAATTCGCTTGATTACTCAGTCTCTGTATACGACTTATGGAAACAGCGGATCAACACAAGCGTATCAGCCTCGTATGGATTTGCAGATAAGCGGTTTAAGGGAACACTGAACGGATCCGTCCTGCTTGGTGATTACCGGACTCAGCGTTTCTACTTCAGCCTTCACAGAAAACTGGCTGAGCTCTTCGAACCTGGTGCTCCACCCTATGGTGATTTTTTTACCTCACTGAATTCACTCCTCTCAAAGTATGAATTTACTGATTACTTTTACTCTGAGGGATTAAAACTTGGCTATGCAGGCGAACTCATCCCCTACCTCAACGGTCGCCTGAGCTTCGAAAACCGTACCGACAGAAGTGCCACAGTCAACTCTGACTTTTCATTCTTCAACCGGGAAAAGAAATACCCGGCTGTGCAACCAATCGATCCGTCCAGGCTCAACCTGATCACAGTGGGCTTCACATTCAATCCCGCTCCCTATATCGAAGACGGAATGTTCAGAAGAAGAACCGGCATGAGGGACTTCCGTTTTTCTCTGAGTGGAGATGCTACCCTCTCAGGCAAGAAAACATTCGGTAGTGAGGCAGACTTTACCATCTATACTGCTTCTGTGACTACTGCCTTCCGGCTGTTCAGAACTCATACCCTCTCAGTCGATATCCGTGGTTTCTATGCAAACAACCCGCTCCCCTTCCAGTTATTGCATGCCCTTCCAGGAAACATTGACCTAAGCGCACAGCGAGGTACCTTCAGAACCGCCGGGTATCATAAGGTTGCCGGAGATCAGAGCATCATGATGTTCCTTGAATATGATTTTTCTGACCGCCTTTTTAAGACGTTGAATGTCCCCCTGCTAAAGGACATGGATATTCAGTTCTCAGCATTTCTGAATGGTACCGTTACCCAATTGTCAGATAAGAATGCCATCCATCGTGGCAAGGTAAAGGAATATGTTCGCCCGTTCTATGAAGCAGGATTCACTATTGGACACCTTCTCTTCCCTGTTCAGCTCAGTTTTGCATGGAAGCTCAATCAGCGTGACGAAAATAATTTCAGAATAGGCTTAACAAGCTTTATTTTTGATTAAGTGATTTTCAAATAACCGAAAGATTGTATGAACGCAGTTACCACTACCACCGGCGAGCAATATGGTGTCGGCAAAATTGTGTGCGTAGGCCGCAACTACGCCGCTCACGCAGCAGAACTCGGCAATGAAGTCCCCGAATTCCCGCTGATATTCATCAAACCCGCCTCCGCACTTGTCTTTGATGGTATGAGTATCACCAAACCTGCATACTCAGATGATATGCACCATGAGGTTGAACTAGTGCTCCTGATCGGAAAAAATCTGAAGAATGTGACTCCGGAAGAAGCCCAAAAAGGGATAGCCGGCTATGGTGTTGGACTCGATATGACGCTGCGCGATGTGCAGAATGAACTCAAGAAGAAAGGTCATCCCTGGACGATCGCAAAATGCTTCGATACTTCAGCAGCAGTATCTGATTTTATTTTGAGTAAACATTGCACTATTACGTCAGATGCCCGTATTTCACTTACGGTCAATGGTGTAGTGCGGCAGGATGCTCCACTTAGCCTCATGCTGTTTGATCCGGCAAAAGTAGTTTCCTATATCTCACAAAAGATGACCCTTGAACCCGGCGATTTGATTTTCACCGGTACACCCGAAGGTGTCGCCAAAGTTGTGCCGGGTGACGTTCTCTCCGCGAAGGTTGCAGGGATACCTGAACTGCGGGTTACTGTGGAAGCTGAATAAGTATGTATGGTATGAATCCGGCTCAGATCTTTTACCTCAGCCGGATTTAACTTTATGAAAGCTTTCTGAGCGCCTGTTTTATCATATCTTCAATCGTTATGGAGGGTGATACTTCTGCGATCTCTTTCGTAATCTTCTCTGCAATACTTCTGTTATACCCAAGCGTGGTCAAAGCAAGAATCGCCTCACTTCTTACCCCACGCACAGGTGCAGCACCTGCAGTCGAAATTACGCTGTCCGTCAGCTTCCCGCGCAATTCAAGCACAATCCGTTCAGCCGTCTTCTTCCCCACACCCGGCATTGCAGTAAGCCTTGATATATCTGCCGATTCTATTGCGTTCCGTAAATCATTTGGCTGAATGCCTGATAGTATCGTCATCGCTGATTTCGGTCCGATCCCGTTCACTGAGATCAGCAATTCGAAAATATTCTTCTCCTCCCGCTCCGAAAACCCGTACAGAGAAATCGAATCTTCTTTTACTGAAGTATAAATAAACAGCGATGCCGTTTCCTTCCCGTTCAGCTTTTCAAACGTGGGTACGGAGATGTGAACATCATAGCCAACCCCCTGTACGTCAAGGATGACCCCTGTTGGTGAAAGAGAAAATATCTTTCCGTTTAAATATGCGATCATTTAAGCACCCTTTCAGGATGAGCTTCAACAAATGATTTCCAGTTCTTTTTACTGCTGACTGCAGGAAACGCCCTGAGGGCATGACAAATTGCTATACCCAGTGCATCTGACTCATCAAACCGTTTGAAACCAGACGTAATCTTTAAAAGCGTTCCTACCATAAACTGAACCTGTTCCTTCGATGCAGCGCCATTCCCCACGACTGCTTTCTTCACTTCTCTGGGTGAATACTCATACAGTTCTGCTCCAGCATGCATCGTTGCCAGTATTGCAACTCCCCGTGCATAACCCAACTTGAGTGCTGACTGCACGTTCTTTCCGTAAAAGGCAGTCTCTATGGCTATTGCATCAGGGCGGTACTCTTTCGTGAGTCCGAGAATTGTATCGTAAATAATCTGAAGTCGTGCTGGGATTGGTTGTTTTGAAGGGAGATTGATGACACCATAGTGGAGCGGGGTCAGGATATTGTTCCTGGATTCAATGATACCAAATCCTGTCAGGACGGTTCCGGGATCAATTCCAAGTATGATCATAACGCCTATGCAGCTCCATCCGAAGTATCACGCATTTTAAGGTCCTTGATCCTGAAGCGGGATATCCACCTGTTATCTTTCAGGATATGATCAATAGAGAAAACGATGTCAAACTTGTTGTGATGGCTGAGCTGATCATACCAGGAGCCGAAACTCATTGCTATTGCGTCAAATGACCGGTCCTGTCCATTTTGCTTTACCGAGAAAACAAGATGCTCACCCCCAACCACTTTCAGGTATGTTGCCACTTCTACATTTTCTGCCAGGAAAGTAGGACGTACGTTCGCAGGTCCAAATGGCGCCATGCGGGAATGTATCTTTATAAAATCTCCGGTGATTTCTTTCAGGGAAATCTTATGATCTATCTCCAGAACAGGCTGAAGGTCCTCATCCGACACTTTAGTTTCAACAATCTTATTGAAACGTTCCTTAAACTCTTCTATCCGGTTGATCTCAAGGGCGAGTCCGGCAGCTGCATGATGTCCACCGAAATGAATCAGAAGGTCCTGGCACTCCTGCAATGCCTCATAGATATTAAACGTGGAGATCGTACGTGCAGAACCCTTTGCAACCCCGTCCATAGTGGTCAGGATGATAGTTGGTCTGCAATACTTCTCAACCAGCCGCGAAGCAAGAATGGAGATAACCCCAGGATGCCACTCTTCTTCATACAGAATGATCGATTTTTCATTTTCAAGATCAATAAGGGAGTCCACCACATCCTGTGCTTTTTTGTCCTCCACTTTCCGCTGCTCATTCACCAGCTCAAGACGCTTGGCAAGCGTACTGGCATACTGATAATCATCTGTAGTAAGCAGTTCAACCGCCACACTTGCATCACCAAGTCTGCCCACTGCATTAATCCTGGGTGCCAGTGAACGTACGATTTGCCTCGGTGTGATCTGACCCGTGTCAAGCTTTACATTTTCAAGCAGTGCCTTGATCCCGGGACGCGGATTCTTATTGATCATATCCAGTCCAAGCTTCATCAGTACACGGTTTTCACCGGTGATAGGTGCTATATCAGCAGCAATGGCAATCGCTACAAGGTCCAGGTACTTCATCGGCTGCATCCGGTTGCCAAGACGGTCAGAAATAGCCTGCGCAAGCTTGAACGCCACACCAGCTCCGGTAAGATGCTTGTAGGGATAGTCACATCCTGGAATAATCGGGTCGAGAATCGCCACAGCAGTGGGGAGCTGATCCTTCGGTTGATGGTGATCGCAGATTATTACATCAATTCCCTGCTGGCGTGCAAAGGCAGTCTCTTCAATAGCCGTAATACCGCAATCAACTGAAATCAGAAGATCTACATCATGGTCCTTTGCATAGGTAACACCCGTATAATTGATGCCGTATCCTTCCTCAAGTCGCTTAGGGATATAAAAATCAACATTAGCCCCAAGGTCTTTCAGGAACATGTACAGTAATCCTGTTGAGGCAGCTCCATCAACATCGTAATCGCCATACACCAGAATTTTTTTATTGTTGATCAGTGCCTTGAGCACGCGGGAGGTGGCAGTGATCATACCACGCATCAGGAAAGGGTCATGAAGGAGTTGTTCAGAAGGATTGAGGTAATCAATAGTGGTATCGATTGAATGGATATTCCTCGCAGCCAGTATCTTTGCAAGAGACAAAGGTATGCCGTTCCATTCCGCAGCCCGATAGAACTCCGGATGGTCAGGGGCTTCTTTCATTTTCCATTGCTTCGACAACATAGTTGCTGAAGGAATGCAACATAAAGAAGTATGACTCAGATCTGTAAGCCGAATTTTGTATCCCAGTGGGGATGGCAGTTATTTATCTGATCTGTATATTACTACACAGCTTTAGCGGACTACCCGAGGATCATCTTGGGCGAACAGCCCTACTCCTTGCGGAGACCCTCTGCTTGTCCTTGCTCCGGACGGGGTTTACCAACATCTGCATTACTGCAGAATGCGGTCAGCTCTTACCTGACCTTTTCACCCTTACTGTATCGCTACAGCGGTATATTTTCTGTGGCACTTTCCGTAATCGATAGATTACTCCATCGGTCCCCGGGGGTTACCCGGCGTCCTGTTCTGCGGAGTTCGGACTTTCCTCTATTGCCTTAGCGGCAATAGCAACTGCCCGATCTGAATCGGAAACTTCTTTACGTTGAACACCTTATAATCCTTATTTTTTAAAACTAATGCGGGAATATAATGAATCAGATATGAAAAGTCACTATCAAAGAAATTATGACTTGAAAGATGGGAATCCTGGGTGCCCTTTCCCTGCTAAAACAGGAAATCGGTCACCCCAGGATCAAAATGAATGGTCAAAGGCGAATGCTCCGGTGCCCGGAATCTTACTCTTCGCCTGCTATTTCAGCTGAAACCAGCATCCTTCCGCAGAATTCACACACGAAAATCTTTGCATTCCGTCTGATCTCCAACTGCTTCTGGGATGGGATGATATTATGACATCCGGAACATGCCGAACGGCGGATCGTTGCAACAGCAAGCCCTTTTCTGGCTTTTCTGATTCTCATGTAATCTGAGTAATCCTGCTTTTTAACCTGTTCCTGAATTTCATTTCTTACAGCCATCAGTTTCCGTTCCTCTTTTTCGTTGGAGGCAACAATGGCATTCAGCTCCTCTTCCTTTTCGGCAAGCTCAACTTTCAGTTCTTCACAACGGGTATTCACCTCGTCAATATCTTCCTGCATCTTTTCGCTGCCACCAAGGATGGTCTCATTATGGGCTTCAAGCTTCTTGATTTCCTCTTCGGACTGGTCTATCTGCTTAGTCAGCGCGTCATACTCCTTGTTGTTTCTTACGCGGTACAGATCAGCCTTGAACTTGTTCAGATTCTCGTTCAGGCGTTCCATCTCTTTGAGGTTTGCATTCCTGGTTCCGACTGCGTCCTCTTTCTCCTTTACCTTCTGGCTCAGAATTTCCTCCTCAGCCTTCAGACGGTTCTGAAGTTCGGTAACAGCGCGTGGAAGATCGCCACGCAGGGATTCAAGTTCATCAAGTTGTGTATCTATTAACTGTAATTCGTAGAGTTTTTTCATTCTATTGATCAAAGTAGTAGCTCCTTAGCTATGGTAAAAAAACTTTATGGGTGATGTTGTCTGTTCATAGAGCGCCACAGAATCAGTACATCCGTTCTCCTTCAGAAATGCCTGAATACGTACCTGCATTTCCTTCAGAATGACTGCTTCAGTCTCAAAATGTCCGGCATCAATCAGAAGCAGGGAGTCACCTGCTTCAAAAAATGAATGATATTTAATATCAGCTGTTATGAAAGCATCCGCTCCCTTACGGATAGCAGTGTGAATCAGGTCACTTCCCGATCCACCACAAACGGCAACTTTCTGTACCGATTGCTTCAATCCGCTGTACCGCATCCCTTCACAATGCAACTGACCGGCACAATGCTTCAAAAATGCATCAGCACTCATTGCCTCTGGTAATACCCCGATTGCCCCCATACCATAACGATGATTATGATTCTCGGTGGGCGAAACAAAATATGCGGGTTCCTCATACGGATGTGCCGCAACCATGGCTGCAACCACCTGCTTCAGCTTCCAGCTGTCACAAACCATTTCAATCTTCACCTCTGGCACACGCTCCAGTTTCCCTCGCTCACCTACTGCCGGGTTACTCTCCTCCTGTCCAAAGAATGTTCCCGTTCCTTCTGTACGATAACTGCAATGCGTATACTCCCCAATGATACCGCCCCCGGCTCTGAACATCGCGTCTGCAACCGCATCAGTTGCATTAGCAGGTACAAACACAGATATACGTTTCCTGGTGAGGGTTAATGGTTCAAGTGGGGTAACAGAATGAAGTCCGAGTTTTTTTGCCAGTACTTCACTGACACCGTGAGAAGTAAAATCGAGATTTGTGTGATTTGAATAAAGGGTGATTTTGTGTTGGATGAGTTGTGCTATGAGTTGTGAGTGAGTATCGTTGGCGAGGTTGATTTTTTTTATCGGAGAAAAAATAAAAGGATGATG
>JAEXTR010000181.1 GCA_023406915.1 Bacteroidota bacterium | reverse complement strand
GGTTTACCTGTGCGTGGCAGAACGAGAACCGCTTTCTTATGTTTTATACCATAAAATGATAGTTTTGTTCCCGTACATCAGCGGTTACGAATGTGGCGTTTCCCTTTTTTCAGCAGGATATCTTTTACTTCTTCCCTAAAGCGCCGTTCAAACACTACATACTCTGCTATCTGGCGGGCTGTAAGGATATCACCAAGTGATGCTGTGAACGTGCGCATAGACTCAACCATCTCACTCTGTGTAGTGATCAACTCATTTACCTTATCCCTGAACCACTGATCATTCTCACCTTTTTTCCCCTCTTTGGTTTCAGATTCCATCTGTTCAACGAGGTCATCCATTTTCCATTGCAGGTTGCGGCGTTTCTCCACAAAATCTTTTCTTCTGGCAAAGAATTTAACACTCGTTTCCTCATTCATATCCAGGACTTCAATCAGCCGGGCACGTTCAAGCTGTTCAAGGCGAGCTGTTGCCCTTCCCCGATCCATACGGTGCCCTTGTGCCTGTACAAAAATGGGAAGCAGCAGCAGGACAATCAGTGAAAGCAAATACTTATTCATAACAAACCTCATTCATTTTCAATAGTTAATGCATTGAGTAATTCATCGACTTCTTCATCACTGAGATTGGCGAGCAGGTCTTCAGATGTTGCAACCTCGTTCAGCATAGCAATCCGCTCCTCTTCAGTGGGGGCGATGCTGCTTGCAATTTCGGTTTCAAGTGCAGAATAATCATCCTCATCCATCATGGTTCGCTCGCCAGCCAATGGAGGCAAAAGTGAACTGTTCAACTGTGACGCTTCATCCTCATCGCCGGCAAGCATTGTTTCCAGTTCCCGCCTGTCACTTTCGCTAAAGAAACCGGATTGTGGGGTAGGATTCTGAATTCCGTTGATCAGAAATACCAGAGATAATACCAGTAAGGCAGATGCCAGTGAAGCAAAGGCGGGCCTGGTAAGAGAACCATATCTTTTTTCCGAAATATTTGCACGCATCCGCACCACGCTGGTAGCAAAGTAGGAACTCCCTTCATCTTCAGGTGACAGAAGCGGAGTCATTACGTGCAGGCTGTTCAGAAATGCATCATACTCCTGCTTCAGGAGTTGGTTTCGCTGCAGATCATCTTCAAAACGTTTACGCTCCTGCTCTGGCAGATCGTGTTCAATATATCGTATAATTCTTTCAATGTTTTTCATATTCAGTTTCCATCAATGCATTCAGTTTTTCCCAGGCGTGGTAGTAATTTGCCTTCAATCCACCAACGCTTTTACCGGTAATCTCTGCTATCTCCTCATAACTCAGTTCATCGTAGTGACGCATTACAAAGACCTCACGCTGCTTTACAGGAAGTTTTTGCAGCAACTTCTCGATGTGTGCCAGTTTTTCTTTCCGCACATAATCTGTAACTATATCTTCTGAAGCGATGAGCTCTTCAGCATCCTCCTGATCAAGTGAAAAGAACCTTTTCAGATTCTTCTTCCGGATATAGTTAATAGCCCTGGTTGCTGTGACACGGTAGATCCATGTATACACGGTTGACTGCTGCCGGAACTCTTTCAGCTTTTTATATAATACCAGCAGCACCTCCTGCAGCACATCATCGGCATCGTCATGACTGCCGGTCATTCTTCTGGCGTGCCAGTAGATTCTCTGCTGATACTTCATTGCCAGCAGATTGAAGGCATGTTCATCGCCTTCAATGAATCGCCGGATCAATTCGTTATCATCAGTAGTTTCTGGCATTGTTCCTTGGTTTTATATCTATAGGACAGTTTGCGCGTTAAAAAGGTTTAAAAACTGCTGTATCAAAATACAGAATAAGGATTGGTTTCGCATAAATGAGGAACATGAATAAACACGCAAGGTATTTTTAAACCATCCTCCCTTTTGCGGTGTCCAAGAATCAGAATAAAGAATTTTACACAACAACAAACATATGGAGCAACACATGCAACATTCAAAATTTGCAGCGTTTATCGTCTTACTTCTTTTTGCCTTTAGTCTGTCAGCAATCGCACAACCGATGGAAGGAAGAAGGAAGTTCGACCGCAATGGGAAATGGTCTGACAGGGGGAACCGTCATGAACTGATGATGGAGAAACTGAATCTGACCGATGCCCAAAAAGATAAGATAGAAGACCTGAGATCAGCCCATCAGAAAAAGATGCTTGATCTGAGACAGGCAACTGAACGGACACAACTGGATCTTTCTGATCTGATGAGAAGCGGTAAACCAGAGAAATCAAAGGTTCTGGATATGGAAAAGAAACTCAGTGACCTGAGAGCGCAGAAGTCTGCCGAAAGAACATCACATTTGTTTGATATTGCATCTATTCTGGATGAAAAACAGCAGGAAATCTGGTGGGATTTCCATAGCCAGAAAGGAAAGAGAAATGCTGGTTGGAGTCAGGGCAGAGGTTTCCGAGGATATTGCAGAAGGTAACTACTCCTCTTCTGATACATAAATGGTTGAAGGCTGTTCCTGCGCATCAGGAACAGCCTTTTTTATATCACATCAGGGGTTAGAAGGACGAATATCAATTTCGGAGACGAGGGCATTGGGAGGCATATTTAACACTAACAATACCGTGTCGGCAACGTCTTTCGGATGGAGAATCTTAGCAGGGTCGCGGTCAGTAGTTCTGAAATCATTGAGCAGTTCTGTGTCAACGGAGCCAGGGCAGATTACAGAAACCCGGATATTGAACTGACGAACCTCAAGCATAAGGCTCCTCATCATCCCCATCACTGCATGTTTTGAGGCAGTGTACATGGTCCCCCCTGCGAAGGCATTCTTCCCAGCGAGTGATGATATGGTAATGACTGAACCTGATTTGCGTTCGGTGAAATGCGGCAGGAGCGCCTTCGTCATAGCGAACACTGCAACCACATTAGTATCAAGCTGCAGCTTCAATTCATCCACAGAAGCTTCAGACATTTTTTTTGCAATTAAAACGCCTGCGTTATTTATCAGGTGATCAACTTTTCCAAAATCTGCAATAACAGCAGCAACAGTTGCCTGAATATAGTTCAGGTCTGTTATATCACCGGGGTATGCCTTTGCTGAGGCACCAAATGCGCTGCATTCTTCCTGCACTTTACTGAGAAGCTGAACGTCTCTGCCGAGCAGAGCAACATTCGCACCTTTTCTTGCGAGTTCTACAGCAATTGCTTTTCCGATACCACGACTTGCACCGGTTACCAGTGCTACATCACCTTTTATCACAAGTCACCTCCAACTGGTCTGAGAACGATATCTTCCGGTACAGCACTTCCGGCATCTTTAACTGCGTACACAATAATCTTTGCGATATCAACCGGGTCCATCATCACTGCACCATACTTTTCACGTACTTTTTCGTTCCAGATCGGAGTGTTGGTTGCGCCAGGAGTCACGCTGACGACGCGGATATTGGATTTTCGAGATTCCTCACGCAAGACATCCAGAAATGCGAGCAGCCCTGCCTTTGATGCTGAATAAGCACCACTTTTTGTAAGGACTTTTTCAGTTACAACCGACAAGATATTGACGATTACTCCCCCCCCCTTTTCCTTCATCAGAGGCAGTACAGATTTAATACCATAAATTGCTCCGAGGAGGTTTGTCTGGATAATGTTTTCAATAACATCAAGAGTATCGTCCGCGATGAATGTAAAGGACGTAATCCCTGCTGCATTGATAAAGCCGTCGGGCATTTGCTCAGAGAAATGCTCCTGCACGAATGCTGCCACAGCACCTTTATCGCGCATATCACAGGATACGGGATAGAGTTTTCCGGGCAACCCCTGAACTTCAGAAGCAAGCGAATTGAGGGAATCGGTATTGCGGGCTGTTGCATACACCGTATCACCCCGCTGAAGGAACGCCTTAGCAGTCTCCCTGCCGATCCCAGAGGAAGCACCGGTAATCCAAAGAATCATAGGTTTGTTATCCACGGAAACCTTTCACAAGATTAAGAAATTCGAGTCTTGATTTAGGGTCTGATTTAAAAACCCCGAGCATTGCGCTTGCGGTAGTTGAAGAGTTTTGCTTTTGTACGCCGCGCATCATCATACACATGTGGGATGCCTCAGTAACGACGGCAACGCCAACAGGGTCAAGATACTTCTGAATAGTTTCAGCTATCTGAAGAGTCATACGTTCCTGAACCTGGAGCCGGCGTGAGAATACATCCACTATACGGGGAAGCTTGCTGAGCCCGACAATCTTGCCATTCGGGATGTAAGCGATATGTGCCTTGCCGAAAAACGGAAGCATGTGGTGCTCGCACATACTGTAAAAATCGATATCCTTCACCAGTACCATTTCATCATATTTTTCCTCGAAGATGGCATTATTCAGCACTTCTTCGATATCCTGATGGTAACCCTGGGTAAGAAACTCATAGGCTTTTGCAACCCGGTGCGGGGTCCTGATCAGGCCTTCACGATCAGGATTCTCACCGATTTCGTTCAACAGGTCCTTGACCATCACCTCAATTTTTTGTCTGCTTTCGTTCTCTGTACTCACAGTATTTATTTCCTTTTCACTCGCCGCGGTATTCGGCATAATTGTTCTCAGTTTCCTTAATCCTGACACTAAAGAGCCTGCCGGAAGGGATTTTGTCAACCAACTGATTCCATACAGCAACAGCAATATTTTCAGCAGTAGGAATGATACCTTTCATAAAATCGACATCCAGATTAAGATGCTTGTGATCTGCCTTACGGATAATGTGTTCCCGGATGATATCTTTCAATTTTTTCAGATCAACCACATAGCCTGTAACAGGATCGATCTCACCTGCCACCACCACCTCCAGGACATAGTTGTGACCGTGCCCATTGGAATTATTGCACTTATCATACAGCGCATCGTTCTCAGCAT
>JAEXTR010000174.1 GCA_023406915.1 Bacteroidota bacterium | reverse complement strand
GGTAATACGTCTGTCTGCCGAACATGAACCCCAGATATATGCCTGCACAAGACGTTTCGGCACTATACTGGAAAACGTTGTGTATGACCCCATATCCCGACGCATTGACCTCGATGATGATATCATTACGGAAAACACCCGTGCATCGTACCCGCTTGATTTCATCCCGAATGTTGTTCCTGAAAAAATGACTTACAGTCATCCCAAAAATGTTATTTTCCTGACCTGTGACGCATCCGGTGTTCTCCCTCCTATTGCCCGCCTCAGTCCTGAACAGGCTCAGTATCACTTCATCAGTGGTTATACTTCAAAAATTGCCGGAACTGAAATCGGTCTCGGTATTGAGCCCGTAATTACATTTTCAGCATGTTTTGGTGGTCCGTTCATGGTTAGGCATCCCTATGATTATTCCCAGATGCTGAAACAACGTCTGCTACAACATAAGGCACAGGTTTGGCTGGTGAATACTGGTTGGGTAGGTGGAAGATTTGGTGTTGGTAAACGAATCAGTATCCGTCACACACGCAATCTTCTGAATGCCGCCCTTGATGGCAAACTGGATGATGTTGAATACAGGAAGGATAAGCTCTTTGGATTCGAGGTTCCCATGAGTTGTCCTGATGTACCTCAGGATGTCCTCGAACCGTCTGAATCCTGGGGCAATAAGAATGAGTACTGGAAAAAGTACGATTCACTTGCTGCACGGTTCATCGAAAACTTCAAACGCTATGAAGATGGTGTTTCAGAAGATGTTCGTCGTGCAGGTCCCAAAAGGTTATCACAAATCTGATACTATTTCTGAGGGCCGGTTGCAAAGCCGGCTCTCATTTTTTCCCACAAAAAGACAATCCCCCCGCTCAATACGGTTATTACCGCAAATGCAAGTAGTAGCGCCTCCAACTCCATGGAACGGTACAGCCAATAGGATAGATTTCCAATAATGATCCACTGAACCACGTAAAAAGAGGTAACATTCTTTCCAACCCATTTAATAAGTCTCAGTACCCCTGCCCCACCGAAGCCTGAGTCAAGTCTAACCATAATCCACGCATATGCCAGGAGAAACAACACGCCCCAGAAAAAATACACCCAGTCATGATGATAGTAGTATGGCAGATGTATACTGATTTTCCAACCATAACTGAACGTGGCAGTCACCACAATCGCTGCAACCAGCGCGATATTTTCCATAGTTGTTGCGGTAACTATATGCCGATACCTCTGCACAACCAGGAAGAACCAATATCCCGACAAAGGATACAAAATCCATGGGAATAGCGGAAAGTATGACCATTCATAAGACCCAAAAAAGAACCCCTGCAAATATGCTAATGGAACTGTTGCATCTGGTATCCTTCTGAGTGCCTCCTGAAGAAGGATAGTAATAGGAATCGAAGAAGTTGCCATCACAATTCTGTGTTTAGAAGTATGAATGAATCCCAGTATGATGATGCTCATACCTGCCAAAGGAAGAATGTCAACTCCAAACAAGATTTGAAAAAAATCATCCTGACTGAGAGAACCATCTGTTAAAAACACAACAGACCTGACTATATTCAGAACAAGTCCCAGCACGACTATACTAAAACCTCTTATAACCTGTTGTTGCAATCCTTTTCGCGATCTGGCAAGATAATAACCCATCACTGCCATGAAAACTGGTGCCGCAGGTAGTCCGCCCATAAAAAATGCAACTGATCCAACATGACCTGTCATCAGAATGGCTGTCGCAAAGTTTTCAAACAGATGAATCATAATCATGAAAAGCACAGCTGCACCTTTCAGTAAGTCTGCAACTCCATCTCTCGTATATGCAATGCGGTTATCTGGTTCCATACTCATATCATAGCCAGAGGTTCGATTTCAATCCGGCAAATACATAGTTTATGTGATAAGGGCGAAAACCGGTGTGTTGATACCCAACAGTAAGTTTTAGTTCTGGTACTGGGTCATACTCAACCTGCACGAATGCCTGATACTGCTGGGTATCATCCTGATTGAAAAAAGTCAGCAGGTCAGTATCAAAGTACGATGCACGTTCACCTGCAAATCCGCCCGCCTTGAAAACCCATTGATAATGGGGCTGATAATGGATCTTAGCAGCTGCTGAAAAAAGATTGCGCCCATCCTTCAGGGTTACAAATGATGGCTTCAATGAGAAAAACCATTCCCATCCAACAATTTTTTCGAGTCGTAATGTGAGCTGATCAGATACCTGTTCCTTATATCCTATCCGGTTCTGGTGTACATACATCGCTCCTGCATACCAGCCATCATCGTACAGGAATGCGTCCAGACTTACCAGATTAGTATAATCCGAATATTCATACTGAAATCCCTTCGCCTTATAATCCCCCTTGTAGTGTCCAAATGCGGGCTTTATGTAGAATGGATAAAAACTAAAAAGCACTGAACCCAGAAACGATTGCTGAGTGTACTTCCACTGCGGATGCTGCATATTCAGGTGATCGTAGTGAAGCGTCATGTATATTGGCTCAGATATTTCAGCCGTAAAATATCCTGCATAAGAATCTGTTACTGTTCCATTGTTGTATGTACCATGCGTATAGTAGACGGATGGACTCAGGTACCTGTAATCTTCCTGAGAGTAGGTAGTTACCATGATCAGGAATACAAGTACAGTCGTTAAAACCATTTTTGTCATTTCAGCAACCCAAGTCCTTTAATGGCAGACTCATCATTAGCATTAAGCATGAGTGCAGCTGTCAGCATTTCCTTCGCAAGAGCACTGTTACCTAAATAATAATTTGTCCATCCGAGGGAGAGATTGATCTCGTACTCCCCCGGATAAAGTGCATACGCCTGATCAAGATATTTTTTTGCTGTTTTATAGTCGGCAAGTGCAAGATAATGCTGCCCTAACCGGAGGTTTGCTGTATAGTTTTTAGGATCAGATTTCAGAATCAGAAGATATAAATCCCGCAGATCGTTCCACTTCTCAAGCGCTGCCAGTGGGTAAGCCTGCCCAAGCAATGGCTCAACGGTGCCTGGTTTAATCTTCGCGGCTTTTTTATAATAGGTCAGTGAGCCGGAATGATCTCCTTTACTGTAGTGAAGCCAACCCAGACGAAGATTATAAAGATAATCGGACTCGTTCTTTGGATACTCACGCATCAAAACTGCAATAGCACTATCAGTGTTATTCTTCTTCTCATAGTTTACTGAATTGTTGAATGCAGTAACCTTATCATCCGGTACCTGGGAGTTGATACTGACTGCCAGCAAGATCACAAGTACCGTTATGGCTGCAACACTATACATGAGATAGTTTTTCATGGTTGTTCCTTTCTTTTATAAGCTTTGCATTGCATATTTCTTTGCCCTGATCATACAGGCTGATTTCAGTCACATCTCCGTCACTGTCGATGACCACGTTTCCATCCAGTGCTCTTTGTACCATCCTGAAAAGTGATGTACCTTTCACGCTAATCGACGTGTGCAGGGTAAACTCACCGGTCGCTTCATTTCGGATAAAACGGAACAATCCACGCGCAGAGATGATATCCTTCCAGAGCAGGAAAAACTCACTCAGATAGCGAATACCCATACCAGGTAGCTGTGCAACAGAGTATTCATCTTCCCATTGCAGCTTTTCATGGTAGCAGTACGGAACCTGCATAGCTGCAAGGTAGAAGGCATAAAGAGCACCGGTTTTTTCACCTATATATGATGTAAAGTAAAAAACTTTTTCAGTGATAAACAGCTCTGCAATACTGCCATTTGAGCTTTCAATATACAACTGATTCCAAATATCAACTTTCACTTCCCAATTCTCTGTATACTGCCTGCCCTGCTCAGTCACATTGAACATGAATTTTTCACCAAGCCTGAATCGGAATCCTTGTTGTATCGTCTTATGGATATCAATATTTTGTACGATGTTCCCCTCTTCAGGATAACTGAAACTCTTCAGGCGCAGCTTATCCCCATCCCGTACAATAAAATTTGAAAACGGAAAGAGAAATGTTGCATCGCCAAGGGTGTCACTCGCCTGGAACTGGAAATGAAGATGTGGGTATGGTGAGCGTCCACTATTTCCGCATCTCCCAATAATATCACCCTTTGTTACTTTGTCCCCTTCTTTCACTTTTATAGAGTCAGCTTTCAGGTGTGAAACCGAAGAAAATAGATCAAACTTATGAGAAATAATAACAGTGTTCCCCCAATTCTGGCGGATATTTGCATCACCAATCTGATTCTCGGGTACGCCCTCCACGATCCTAACAATGGTTCCGTCCAGCGGTGCAGTCACTGGTAGATTATAACAGTAGTAATCTTCAGGTATCAGGCCATCATTGTCAAACTCTTTACCATCAGCCCCCAGCACTTTGAAGTCAAAGGCGTACTTCCAGTCACCTTTATGAGTGTACTGTCCATGAAAACCCTGCGAAACCACCCACTCACCAAAAAAAGGAAGTTCTGGATAAATGAGCTTAAAATTCTGAAACCGAAGGGTTCGTTTCTTGTGATAATAATGATTCTCTTCAGGGGATCCAGGTTTAAAGTAAAGCAGCACCAGGTCTGTCTGGTCTTTTCTGAACCGAAGACTATAGAGCGTAAGCAGCACAATGAGATTAAATGGTAAAACCAGTATGGGTAGTCCGGCTGGCACAATCGCTTTCACAAAGAATCCCGTCAGTACAATTACCATCATAATGGCTATGATCACAAGCGGAATATTCTTGCGGGAAGGAATGATTAAGCTGCCACCGAGCGCGAATGAGGTCAGTATCGCATTGAAGCCAGTAAGAACAAGCAGTGAGTCATATTGCAGTGGTAAAAGTAGTGAGAGAAACAGAGCATTAACCGCAAAACCGAATATACTGAGCAGGAAAAGTACCCTGGAAAAAAGCAGTAATCCAGTCAGTAGTAGTATCCCGGCAATAACATCTGGTTGAAAGATGATGAGAGCCATGGATTTAAGAAACGCCTCATACAAGGACGTACCTTCACCTGAATTGAGACGTAATACAAAGGCACTCTCAGAAAATCCGGTATAGTTGCCGATAAAGATCACAAAAACATATACAGTCACCACAAACGGCAGACTCAGCCCCGGCAGATTGAACACCTGTTCAAGATGATGTTCCAATACCACAGAAACAAAGAATACCACCAGAAAAAAAACAGGCATCAGCCATAACAACTGAACTGACAACTGATAGTAGAAGGTTAGCGCCGCACCGAACAGTATACCGTTGAAACCATACATCCCAATTCTGATCTTCTCACGATCAAAGTGTAGCAGGACTGCAAGTGAATTTGAAGCAAGCAATCCAAGCAATGCTGATACCCCAAGCAGCGGATTAACCATACTTGCGGCAAGTATCAGCGCACCAAACCATTTTCTGTTCGAGAAAAAAATCTGCGCATACGAGTAAAAAACCGAATCGAGAAAGTAGTTCATCCCATTATTCCGGTCACTGTTCGGTACAAATCCTTCATCATGGCTATTGAACTCCGCTGAGTCGCAGTTTTGATGGTATCAGTTCTCTGTCAAGCAGGTACTCCAGATTCTCTGATTTCCTGATCAATTCCACTGAACCATCTTCCATCACCATGACGATGTTTGGTCGCATGGTAATAAACTGCATCCACTGCGTCATATCATACGCACCCACATCCTCAATCACCAGATGCTCGCCCTTCTTCAGCGCTGGGATCAGGATTGATTCACGGATGCAGTCAATATTCATACAAAGTGGTCCGTACAATGAAGTATCTTCAGTGTGCAAACCACTCTCCTGTGCCGGTGATATCTTATGCTTATACCAAAATGCAGTAAAAAGGATATTTACACCCGCATCAATAACCACTGCCCGCCTGCCGGTTGAGAGGCGTTTATTTGCAAGCACTGTTGTGAGCAGATACCCTGCACTGTCAATTAATGCCCTGCCGGTTTCAAGAATCAGCATAGGCATCTGACTGCCACCATAGGAAATCTCAAACAATCCAGAGACAATAGCATCGGCATATTGCTCCAGCGATGGAATCACTTGTTCCGCAGGTAAATACTGGCCGATAAGGGTGTTGTTGGAAGCAAATCCGCCCCCCATATCAATATAATCAAGCGTTAGATCATATTCCTTCTTTGCCGAGTTTGCCAGCACAGCAAGCTTTGATGCTGCAACGCGGTACGCCTCGGCAGTCATCATATACGTACCAATATGCGTGTGTAACCCAACAAGTGTTAGATTGGATTCCATCATAATACGTTTAATAGCCTGCCATGCTTCACCGTTTTCATAGTTAAAACCAAAACGGTCCCATAGAGGATAAACACCAACATCAAAGTTAACACGGATTGCTACACGTGCCTTCAGTTGATGCTCATTGCACAGATCAATAATATCATACAATTCATCAAAATGATCAATATGTAATGATGCACCATCTTTCGTTGCTTTCAGTATAGCATCCCGACTTTTATCCGGCCCGTTAAAGATTATATTTGCTCCCTTAATGCCTAGTTTTCTTGCCTTGTCGTATTCAAATTCTGAAACAACCTCTGCCCAGCTCCCTTCCTGGTGAAATACAGAACAAACTGCGTCGAGGTAGTTCGTCTTGTACGACCAGGCAAACTGTACTTTAGGGTAACGGGTCTTAAAAACTCTGTTTGCAGTCCGCTGATTCTTTCTGATTGTTGCCTCAGATAAAACAAATAACGGTGAACCAAATTCCTCAATGAGCCGCTTCACTGGTACACCATCTATGCTGCTAACAACCTTTGTTGAGGGACCTGAACCAAATTTATTCATCAGTCCTGAATAGTGTTTCGTTATAATGGGACGTTCGTATCTCTTTTTGTTACTCATGTGATAATTCTCCTAAAGCTGCGATCTTTTCAAATTGGGACATATCTGTTATTAAATCCCATGAACACCGTACAAAAATGGTTCCGACTTTATATGAGGTAAAAGGTTCTACTTTTTTTCCAAATGCCAGTTCAACAAGCGCGAATGGAAGATTCTGACCCGCTGACGGTGCAAGGTAAACC
>JAEXTR010000171.1 GCA_023406915.1 Bacteroidota bacterium | reverse complement strand
AGTTTACCTTGTACAGCGGCGTCAGATAGCAGATTGGCATCTTTCACCAGTAAGGTCACAGCATCAATTGCGGTATTCAGATTGTTCTTAATTTCGTTGAAATCACCGTTATAATTATCAGTGATCTTGTTCGGGATGTCACCTTTAGCAATACGATCAACATACTCTGCAGCCACATTCAACGGTCCGATCACCGAATCAAGAGTGTCGTTCACACCCTGCACGATTTTACGGAAGTCACCCTGATGTTTGGTTGCATCGGCGCGTGTCGCGAGTTTACCTTGTACAGCAGCTTCAGCAAGAATGCTTGCATCTTTTACAAGCAGAGTTACAGCATCAATGGCGGTATTCAGATTGTTTTTGATTTCATTGAAATCACCGTTATAGTTATCAGTGATCTTGTTAGGGATGTCACCTTTGGCAATTCTGTCAACATATTCAGCAGCAACATTCAATGGCCCTATCACAGCGTCCAGAGTATCGTTGACACCCTGAACAATTGCCTTGTAATCACCCTGATGTTTAGAGGCATCGGCACGTGTTGCAAGTTTACCCTGCACAGCTGCTTCAGAAAGGAGTTTGGCATCGGTAACCAAAGCCTTGATATTATCTGCCATTTTCTTCATTGCACGGAAGAGTATTCCTACCTCATCCTTGCGATTGACATCAAAATCTACTGAAAGGTCACCGGCTGCGATTTTTTCAGCACTGCTGACCGCATTTGCGATCGGAACAGAGATGCTTCTGCCAAGGAAGTACGCAATTGCAATAATACCAAGCATTGCAATAATTGCGAATATCAGAATAAGTGTAACTGCCGAAGAGTAGGCGTCCGCTGAGTCCGTTGCAGCTTTGTCCATCAGAGAGTTCTGGTAATCAATAATAGCATTGATTGCGTTTACATATGCTGCCTGGGGTCCTCTCACTTTTTCAATCAGGTATTCACCGGCAGCGGTATACTCTTTCCGTTCAAGCATTTCAAAGAAGGGGAGTCGTGCATCATAATACCCTTTCCTTGCTTCTTCGAACTTTGCAAGCAATGCCTTCCCTTCATCCGTAGTAATGGTGAGTTTGAGTGAATCGATATACTTACCGACCATCTCCGCACCAGCTTTGATTCTTTCGTCATTTTTCTTCCGCTCTTCAACAAACTTGTCGGAGCTGGCGATTACGTTATTTCGCATTGCGCGTGCGGCATCATTGATGCCATCGATGATCTTGTTTGCCCACACGGTCTTTGGGTACCGGTCATGGACGATCAATTCAGTGCCTTCATTCAGATTTGCCAGATTACTGAAGGAGATGATGATGATAACCAGCATCACTACTGCAATAGCGGCGAATCCTAAAGCCAGTCTTATACCTATTTTCATAGAAGATCCTTTCTGGTTGAGAATATATGATTTCTTGTAAACATCATTGGATTTTTGATTTTAAAACATTGTTCAGAGAATACTGGAGAATACCTCCGGGATTATCCATCATGGGTTCTCCATGTCCGGGGTAGATAATATCCAGTTTCAGTTTTGATAACCGCTTCAGCGTTTCCACGTACTCAGGTGTGAAGGTACCGGTGGTGTCACGCACCAGCAGGTTTGTGTCGCCCGAGAAAAGCATCCGCTCAGCATCACAATACAGTGAGATTGAATCTGATGAATGACCGGGGGTGTGGAGCACCGTAAAATAACGGTCGGCAATTCTGATTTGCTGATTGTCTTCGAGCACCTTATCCACCAGAGGGTTAAAGCGCGTCTTGGCATAAACGGCAACACCATACTCTTCTTTCAGATGTTTAATGCCGCCGGTGTGGTCAAAATGGTCATGCGTGATGATTACCTGGTTCACTGGCTTTTTCCCCACGCCGGTGTTGATCTTTCTGATCTGATCAATAATGTAGCCATCTGCGCCGGTATCGATAACAGTGTTCACATCATCAAGCGTATTCCAGGTCCCGAGCAGCAGGTACACTTTGCAGGAGTAGCTCAATGGATTCGTATTGACTGTTATAACCTTCAAGGTTAGCCAATCTTTCTGAATAATTGTGCATCATTGACTACCTGTTCAAACAGATGTGCTGTTTCCTCAGGCATCTTCTGTGTCTGTTCGGTGGCAAAAAGTCCATCAGGTGCCAGTGACTTGTGGAACATTTTTATCACTTCAACCCTTTCTTCATACTTGAAGTGTAGAAGCACATTCTTGCACAGGATCAGGCTGAATGAATCTCCGATAGGCTGTAACCCCAGGAGGTCGTGTTTCTGATAACTCACCTTGCTTATGATGGTGTCATTGAGCTTGTAGTTACCTTTGACATTTTCGGTCATCTGCGAGAAGTATTTCTTAAAGATATCTTCTGGAATCCGGGAAAGCTCATCGTAGGTGTAAATCCCATTTTTAATGATCTCACCAAAGTTTCCGCTCTCATCAATATCAGTAGCGTTGATATACACATTCTTGAATGCAAAGTTTCCCATATTCTCAGCCAGAATAATTGCGAGGGTGTAAGGCTCTGGTCCATTTGCGCAGCCGGCATCCCAGATTCTTACTCTGCTTCTGCCTGCTACCTGTGGTACCAGGTATTTTGCGATATGTTCAATAGTGTGTGTATCACGGAAAAAGAATGTAAATGCCATTTTTTAGGTATCCTATTTCAAGTTTTGTTTTTCTTCTGATTCAGAAACCTGGGCGAGTTTAACCACATCGAGTATCAATGCTACTGTACCATCACCCAGTATGGTGGCACCGGAAATTCCCTCTACATCTTTGTAAGCTTTGCCCAGATTCTTGATCACGGTTTGGTGCTGACCCACAACCGCATCTACTACGAAGCCAATCCGGTTTCCCTTTACATCAACAATCACGATTTGCTCAATGGCGGGTTTTGGACCGCTGAGGAAGAAGTGATCACGTAAACGAATAAATGGAACAATTTCACCGCGTACATTCACGATATTTCTCTCATTCACCCTCGTCTCACCTGTGTTAATCAGTTCAATGCACTCCTCTACGGTAGAGAGCGGCAGAACGTAAGAACTATCATCAATTTTTACGAGTAAACCATCAATAATGGCAAGTGTCAGAGGAATTTTCAGTGTTATCGAGGTTCCTCTCCCAATTTCACTGTCAACTTCAATGGTACCTCTCAGGCTGTCAATAGCGCGGCGAACAACATCCATTCCGACTCCACGGCCTGAGATGTTGGATACTTTCGCTGCCGTAGAGAATCCGGCACCAAAGATGAAGGAGAAGATTTCCTGTTTTGTTGGTTCGGCATCTGGTGCAATAAGACCTAGTCTAACCGCCTTCTCCCTGATTGCTTGTTCATCGAGTCCCTTTCCATCATCCGTGATCTGGATCAGTACGCTTCCACCAGACTGGCTTGCTGAAAGGTGTATGCATCCTGTATCAGGCTTTCCCGCCTTTCTTCTGGCATCAAGATTTTCAATGCCGTGATCCAGGCAATTTCTGATGATATGCACTAGCGGGTCATTCAGTTTTTCTATCACTGTCTTATCAAGCTCAGTTTCAGCGCCAGTGGTTGTGAGTTCGACCTTTTTCCCAAGGTCTGATGCAAGGTCCCTGACCAGCCTTTTGAATTTACTGAAAGTGGTACCGATAGGAAGCATTCTTATATTAAGTGCTGAATCCCTCAGTTCCCACGTAAGGCGTTCTACTTCTTCAGAGATTGCATCAAGTTCAGTATCTCCCTTTTTTATTGCCAGGGCACTGAGGCGTGCCTGAACAATAACCAGTTCACCAACCAGATTTACCAGCTCATCAAGTTTGGTTGCTGTGACTCTGATACTTGAGGCAGTATCTGCTGTTGGTTCTTTTGCTTTTTTCCCTGGTGCATCGTGAGTATGCTCAGGCTGAAAGACTTCGTCAGCCCCTGTAGAAAGGTCAAGTACCGATGGAACCTCCTGATTAATCAGGCTCCCGGAAGCTTCGGGAATTTCTATCTCTTCAATTCTGATAACTGCAGAGTCCTCTACAAAAATGAAGACATCTTTCAGTGTATCAATGCCCTTTGAGGTGGCAATTTCTATATCCCAGCTCAGGTAGCATTGTGATGGGTCCATTTCATCATAATTCGGTAGTCCCGTTACATTGGCTGTGATTGTACACTCTCCCAGCTCACGGAGCTCCTGAAGCAGCAGCATTGGGTTGGTGCCGGACATAAAGATGTCCGCAGCAGGCGCAAAGAGTATGGAGTATCTTTTAGCTGATACGTCCTGTTTCACTGTCGGTTGAGGAACAGGGGTGTTCCGCTCTTCATTTTCCTTACACTCTATTTTTCTTACACTCATCAACTGATTAAATGCTGCCAGTATTTCCCTTGCCTTTTGCTCATCGGCAGCACTTCTGTTCTCCGAACCCGTTATCATGGATTGAAGCTGATCTTTCGCTGAAAGCGTGAGGTTGATAAGTTCTCCCGAAATTGTAATTTCTCCGTTGCGGAGACAGTCAAATACATTTTCAATATCATGGGTGAAAATTGAAACATCCTCAAACCCGAACATTCCGGAGGAACCCTTGATGGTATGCAAAGCCCGGAAGACCTTGTCAATCAGTGATGTGTTCCCGGGGGTTGACTCCAGTTCGAGAAGTGAGTTTTCGAGTTCCACGAGCAGTTCACCCGCTTCCTCGATAAATGCCTGACGGTGTTTGTCTAGCATCCTAGCACCTTTTTAGTTACTGCAAGAAGTTGTTCAGGTCTGAACGGTTTAATGATCCAACCGGTGGCACCAGCACTTTTCCCTTCAACTTTTTTTGCTTCCTGTGATTCTGTGGTGAGCATTATGATAGGGATAAACTTCAGTGCAGGGATTGCCCGTGCTGCCCTGATCAAAGAGATTCCATCCATATTAGGCATATTAAGGTCGGTAATGATCATGTTTACCGGTTGTTTCCCGATTTTTGTAAGCGCGTCCTTGCCGTCACATGCCTCAATTACATCATATCCTGCTTCTTTCAGGGTGAATGCAACCATTTGTCTTACACTTGCTGAATCATCAACAGTCATTATTGTTTTCGGCATTGTCTTCCTCTACTGTTCCTTTAAAAATTCGTCTGAATAACCGAGTTGAGCGGAAAGAGTGCGCAGGGTTTCGTTCTCATCCAGAATCACAATCTGCTTTCCCGCTGTCTTTAGCTTCTGACTGTAAGTAAGTAGTATCTGAAAATAGGTCACATCACATTCCCCAAGGTCATTACAGTTCAGGATGACCATCTCACTGGTTATGTTTGTTTCAGCCAGCCGTGAATACAGTTCTGCAGCAACATCAATTTTAAAATCGCCCTGGAAGGCTATTTCGGTCGTGTTGTTTTTTTGATTGATATGAATATTCATGCATCTTCCGTTAAAACAATTCTACATTATCACCGTATTCGCCTGAACCGGTATCATTGTGCTGATATCCCTCTGAAACCGGAGCATCAGTGTCAAAGAGGATACTGTCGTGTATTTCCCTCTCGCGTTCCATTGAGTAGTTATCCCGCAGTCGCTTCAGATCAGCAGCGGTCACATGCTCAAGGTTGAACTCTGCTTCAATAATTCCCGCAATATTGCTCAGATGGGATGATGCTGCTGAAAGGGATGAGGAAACAACCGTCTGCAAATGCAGTGACTTCAGGGCATTGGCTATCTGGGTATCAAGCTCTTGTACTGACTTGTTCATCTGTTCAAGACCTGAAAGCACATTCTGATCCATGGTGCGGAAGTACCCCACATTGGCAGTTATTTGTTCTGTAATTGTCCGAAGAGATTCACTTCCATCATTTTCGTTTAGGAGGGAAGCATGTGAAGTGGTCTTCTCTTTTACTTTTTCGAGGATACTCATGATACTGTGAATAATGCCTTCTGCATCAACTGAGAGTTCCTGAATAGCATCAGCAAGCACACCTAAACCACGCCCCTCAATACCTGCCCGTGCAGCCTTCACACTTGCATTCAGGGCAATCAGTTTGATCTCTGCACTGATTTTGTCGATCTGTTCCGAAAAGAGAAGCAGTTCATTTACGAGAGGCAGTACAGACTGAACTGAGGTCTTTAGCTCATCGGTGATCAGATTCACCTTCCCAAGCATCTCCGGAATTTTCAAAAAAGAATCCGTCAGCCTGTTTAGCTGATTTTCCTTATTCCGGGATCCTGCGCCTTCTGCAAAGATTTTTAGCCTGCGAACTTCAGAGATGGTGCTCTCCTGAACTGCTGTGAGTCCGGATGTAATAGTGTCAATTGCACGGAGCAGTTCATCCTGTGAATTTTGAACCTGTGCATTCTGAATCAGAATGAGATGATAGATTTCACCGGCTTTCCTGTGATTCTCAGTATCACTCAGGTAATCTTCTGAGGCAAATACTGTGTCTGCAATCGAAACGCAATCCTGAAGCGCTGCCAGGATGTGCTCAAGTTGCTGTCTGGTGATATCATGGAACTGTAGTGAGGCAACTATATCGCTCATGCTTTTTGAGATACTGCCTGAAAGCTCCGAAAGAGAGGTTAGCTCACTGCCTGCCTGCTGGTACTTATCGGATAGGAAGGAGATATTGCGGTCGATCTCCCCCGCCAGGTTACCTGATTCGGCTTTCCGCTTTTGATCGAGTGTTACGATCTGTTGCATCGTTTGTGTTATTATACCGGTCAGCTTTCCGGAACTGTTTCTGATAGCATCAAACTTGTCACGGACATCATCAGCAAGGTCATCAATCAGCTGTGAAATGACATGAAAACCGGCACCTGAATCACCAAGCCGTTCACTTTCAATTCTTGTGGAAATACTGAAAATCCTCAGCCGCTTGATAAGCCGCTTGAAGCCGGTAAGAATATCTACTGCTTCTGAAATCAGGTGAGATATTTCCCTGAGGTTTCCCATCTCGGTGTTCAGGAAATCCTCTGTTAAGGAAATTCGGTCGGTAATGGCAGTAAGCGCGATATT
>JAEXTR010000161.1 GCA_023406915.1 Bacteroidota bacterium | reverse complement strand
GTTTTATTTCCAACTCCAAGGATTGCAGTAACCTTTTCATCCTGAATAACCGGGACTACGAGCTCTCTAATAACCGGAGCATGACCTTCTGGAAGCCCCTTTTTATGAGGTAAAGCAGCATAGTCATTGTGAATGACCGGTTTCCTTTGATGAAAGCAATCAACCCATACGCCAGCATCCGCGATTGCGTAATGCAAGCCCTTACCATCAGCTTTACACATATTGGCAGTTGTATTAGTTGACCAGGTTTGCAGCTTCAGGTCTCTCTGGTTTTCATCTACAAAATGGAAAAAGCCGATACGGGATGAAGTGAAGAGTTCAGCAGCATCCAGGGCAGCCTGAATCATGGAATCAACATCACCATGCAATGCCATTTCGGAAAGGCGAAGTCTGGTTCGTATCAGCTGCTCCGAGCGTTTTCTGCGATAAATATCCTTAATAAAAGCAAAGAACCTGCCGTCATCCTTATCCCAGTATGAAACATCTATTTCCACCTGCCAGGTGGTGCCATCTTTTGTGCGGTGCTGCGTTTCAAAAACCTCTGCACCTCTGACTTTAATCTTGTCCATATGCAGCTGGGTATCTTCGGGATATTCATTCACATCGAGATCCCATGCATACATTTTCAGAAGCTCTTCCCGAGTATAGCCGGAACGCTTAATGTACACATCATTTACTTCCAGAATCTTCCCATTCACATCCGTCACCCAGAATCCATCCGGTGAGGTTTCGATTACAGCCCGATAGTACTCTTCACTTTCTTTCAATGCCTTCTCGGCATTACGCAGATCGGTTACATCCTGAAATGTGCCTGAAGATCCGATAAATTCACCAGATGCATTAAAGGTGGGAGAAACCTTGGTGTTCAGGAACCGGTGTTCACCATTTGGGCGGATAATCTCCATCTGATATTCATCCCTGAAGCCCGCTCTTCTTCTTGCAGTCTGCAGTTTAATCAGCTTCTTAGTGGCAGGTGTGCAGAAATCCAGCAAGGACCTGCCAATAATCTTTTCATGAGTTAGACCGTACATTCTTGCACCTGCAGGATTCATCAGAACGATTTTCTCATCTGCATCAATAAAAGCAATGCCATCACTAATGATTTCGATCAGGGTGCGATACTGTTCCTCACTTGCCTTGAGCGCCTTCTCAGCATTCTTAGAAAGAGTTATATCTCTGACAACAGCGAGGAATAATTTTTCCCCATACCTCACCATTCTGCTTTCGAACCACTTCAGTGTACCCAGGGTTAACTCATATTCAAAGGTGACTACCCCTTCATTCTTTTGAAGCGTTACCATGCTATCCTTCAGTAATTTCACCAGGAATGGCGGGAAGATATCAATCACATTCTTTCCAAGAAATTCATCAGGTTTCACTAAGAGGTCATCCTGACGCTCAGCCTTATAATCAATTATGACACCTTCGCTGGAAAGCATAAACAACATATCAGGTAATGCCTCTACCAGTGCGCGGTTACGCAGTTCACTTTCCTTTAATTTAGCTTCGGCAAGTTTTCTTTCCTGCACTTCATTCCATTGCCGGAGGACGCGCTGCACAGTTTTCGGAAGTTCCCTGAATGAAAACTCAGATTTTACAATATAATCAAGTGCACCACTCTTCATAGCCCTGACTGCAACCTGCTCATCACCATAGGCAGTCATCAGGAGTAAGGGAAGATTACCAAACCCATCTGCAATATTATCCAGCAGGAAGCCATCTCTGAGGTTGAGGTCTGATATAATCAGATCAGCACCTTCGGACTTCAGGTATTCCTGCCCGCGATGTGCAGATTCATGAACGATGACGCGTATCCCGGGAAACGCGGTATACAGCACGCGGGAGATTACCTCAGCGTGCGCAGGCTCATCTTCGAGCAGCAGGATGGTGAGTGATTCAGACGCCATTACGGTTCCTATTCGATGTCAGGATATGTATTCCAGGCAAGCCAGTAAAAACCAAATGATTCAAGCAATTGGGAGAAAATGTTGAAGTCGAGTGGTTTGACCAGATAGCTATTCACTTTATACGAGTACGCCTTCAGAATATCAGCTTCGGCTGCTGAGGTAGTAAGCACCACGATTGGAATCTTCTGAAGTTTTTCATCATTTTTTACCCGTGCCAGCACTTCGAGCCCATCAACTTTCGGAAGTCTCAGGTCAAGAAGGATAAGGTTTGGAGTCGGTGATTTTACCGGATCACTGAACTCACCTTCATGAAACAGATAGTCAAGCGCCTGCTGTCCATCACTCACATGGGTGATGGTGTTGGAAATCCTCGCTTTCCGCAGATTTCTGAGAGATATTTCGGCATGCGCCGGATCATCTTCAACGTAAAGTATTTTCAATGGTTCTCCTGTCATGAGGACTCCTTTCTTGTTTCTGGCTCGGCATCCGTGACCAGTTTGGTTTCGGCTAAACTGATAAAAAAGGTTGTACCCTTCCCTTCACCTTCTGATTCAAACCAAACTGATCCATTGTGCATTTCGACTATCCGTTTTACCAGCGCAAGCCCAATACCGGTGCCGCCTGCGCTCTGATCAAGTTTTTCGAACAATCCAAAAACCTTATGGGCATAACGGGGGTCTATTCCCTTTCCATTATCCTTTACAAAGAGGGTAATCCCCCGATCATTGTTCTGATAACCAATCTCGATACGCGGTTCGGGCTGATTTCCCATATACTTTATGGCATTATCGATAAGATTCTGGAATAATTGCATCATCCGCTGTTGTTCACACCAGAGGATGACCCCCTGTGTATCATACCCGATAGTGATGTTATTACCTTTGATCTGCCCAGCCAGTAATTCCAGAACGGCATCAACTATCTGAGAAAGAGGTACCTCTTTTTTCGGGGGGTCTTTTCTTCCAATCCGTGACAGTTCAAGCAGTTCATCAAGCAGAGTTCCCATTTTGTCAGCTGCATTGACGATATAGCCAAGGTCCTTTTCAGTTCTTTCCCTGTCGCCCGCTTCGATATCCTCCTCAAGATATCCGGCAAAAGCCTTGATGGTAACCAGCGGGGATTTGAGATCGTGAGACACTGTGTAGATAAAGCGGGTAAGGTCCTCATTTTTCTGCTTCAGTTCTTCCTCACGTTGAATCCGGTCTGTGATATCTTCAAAAACCGTAGCGAAGTAGCCCCTCTTTGGGGAAATGACCGAGATATTGAAGTGTCGTTTCATCGGCGGGAAGTAGGTTTCAAAGCGATAAGGCACCCGAGTATTCCCGACAGAACAAAATTCATTGAGGTATGGAGGAGTTGGGGTACCGTACAACTCGGTAGCAAGTTTATTGACGGCATACGAGCGTTCCAAACCAGTGTGCTTCTGGTATGCCGGGTTAATATCTAGAATCCGGTAGTTAATGTATTCACCCTTTGCATTATAGACAAGCTCATGGAGGGCTACTCCCTCAGTCATGTTTTCAAAAAGGGTTGAAAAACGCTCTTCAGATTCGGTACGAAGTGCTTCAGCTTCCTGTAACTCTGTGATCAAACGCGATTGTTTCTGATTGTAGGTTTCAAGCTCCAGAATATGCTGCTGTATGGTTTTCAGCATCGTATTAAATGCCGTACTGAGCGCTCCGATCTCATCCCCTGAACTGATATTGGTAACGCAGGAGTAATCTCCAGCAGTTGCCTTATCAGTGGCAATTTTTAGTGCAGTAACTGGTCTGAGTATAAAGCGTACAATAACATATCCAATTGCAACAGCGATGACTGTAGCAACCAGAATAATGATTAGAACATTTGTCCTATAGGATGCTATTTTTGCTTCAACATCATCGAGGTACACACCGCTACCAATGAATATCTTCCACTCAGGGTGGAGCTTTAGGTAAGATATTTTTGGTTTTGGATCTGTTTCACCCAACTTTGGATAGTGATAATAAAGAAAACCCTCTCTTTGGGTTTTAACCAGTTTAATCATATCTTGAAGAATCAGCGTTCCGGTTGGGTCTTTGAGATTAAATCGGTTAGTCCCCACAAGTGCAGGATTAGAGCCAAGTGCCTTTGTGTTTCCATTCAGATCATAGGCAAAGAAATACTCACGCCCTGAATAACGGATAGCATTCAGGTCATCGGCAAGGCGTTTTTCAGCTTCTTCAGGATTGAGTTCACCGGATTCCATTTTGAAGTAGCATTGCTCAAGGATTGTATACCCGACATCAACAACGCTTTTCACTTCACGCTTCTTGTCTTCAAAAAACTGATCCTCGGTGTCGGCAAAACCTTTCAGATTCAGAATGATAGGGACAAGAGCTGCCAGGGTCAGGGCAATCAGTTTTGTAGATATCTTCCAATCACTGAATTTTTTCATCCAGGTACCCCATTATGTAAAAGACTTGATTCTGTAGACGAAGGTGAGATAAAGCTAAAGGAGTGGAATAGCGGGTGGAACGAAAGCGTAAGACACACCACCACAACACAAATCACTGACCGAAGGCAAGTGAATCTGTGCTGCACACTTAATGGCTGCAACATACGTTCAACGGGCATCAGGTGGTGTCCCTTCCTGTTTTCCTGTGGTAACACAATGCAGAGTTTTCCTTTTCTGTTTCTCCGGCTCAGAAGAGGAGGAAAATAAGGGAAATCTACAATTCACTATCGGATATTTTATCTTACAGTTAAATAAATTTAATGAAAAATTCTGATTATAAAATGATTGTACCGATAGTAAAATAAAAAATAAGTGTTGAAATATCCGCCAATGCGAGGGTTAAGGGACCGGCTGCGATTTTGGGATCGAGTTTTAATGCGTGAAGCAGGGATGGTACTGACAGACCAAAGAAGCATGCAGCGGTGATTGCAAGCACGATGCTGAGTCCGATCGAAGTGGCTTCCATCGGATTCCCCTTCCAGACCATCACAACGGTGAAAACAGCAACCGCACAGGCAAGACCCAGCAGGATAGAGACGCCAGCTTCCTTCTTAATTTCTTTCAGGTACCACTTCAGATCAGGAGATTTGAGTCGGAGCGCCTGAATGGTGACCGTCATAGACTGGATACTGACGCTTTCACCTAAACCTAGCACTAATGTAATAAAAAATGCGAGGACGATACTTTCTGCGAGTGTAGCCTCAAAAAACCCTGCGAGGAGCGCACAAATGGTTCCACTAAGAATTGTTGAAATCAGCCAGGGAAAACGAAAACGGAACGATTTCAGTACAGAGGCATCACGCACCTGTGACACGCGGAAACCGATCGATTCAAAGAGTTCATCCATTCGTTCGCGCTCAGCCAGATCAAGGAGCTCTTCGGTGAAATAGCTTACATCAATTACCCCCCTGATTTTCCCTTGCTGATCAGTGACCGGAAAGGCGAGTAACTTATGAAGAATAAACATTTCGCAAGCTTCAAGGAGGGTGGCTCGATCAGAGATGGCAACAACACGGGGGATCATAATTTCTGAGACTGAAGATTCCATCCCGGCGGTGAGCAGTCTTCTTGTGGGGATCACACCAGCTAAAATTCCTTCATCATCGATGACATAGAAATAGACGATCTTTTCCCCAACCCCGGTTTCCCTGATCATTGCTAATGCCTCACCCACAGTAGTCTGGAGCGGCAAGGTAGTATAATCATTGCGCATGTGCTGGATAACGGGTTCGCTAAGGGGATCGTGCTGGTTCTTCATGCTCTCACTGTGAATTTTTCTGATTGTAATTTAATAATACAAATTTTTGGAAAAAGATGAAAGAAAGGGGGGGGAGAATTGATAGCTGATTCCTACCGCCAACTACGGAGAATAATGGATTCCGCCTTCGGCAGAGCCACGGCGGTTGACAATGGATAATTCCCGCTGTGCGGGACAGGTGATTCTGCCGCAGACGGAGAATAATCCGTATTTTGCACTTGGTTTCCATAAATTAGCGTAAGATACCTGCAATGAACGAAATTCTGGTTCCCGAATATCCTTTCCACTCTGACCCGGTCATTCCGGTGATTGATTGTATCGAGGCAATTACCGTAAGCCTTCCATTCGTCACTCCATTCTCCACAAGCAGCTACACCTGGAACTCAAAGGATGCACTGCTTATCAAACTGAGTGCGGGAAAAATCTCTGGTTGGGGTGAGTGTGTAGCTGACCCTGATCCTTTTTATAGTCCAGAGACCACCGCTTCATCATTGTACATCATAAGAAACTTAATCCTGCCATTACTTACTCTCGGTAAACTGCTCTCACAGTTTCTGACTGATGTAAAGAAAATTCGCGGAAATTATATGGCGAAGGCAGCAGTGGAGAATGCCCTGCTTGATCTGATTACACGAATGCTTGGAATACCATTATGCAATTTTCTTGGATATAAACCGAAGAGAATCATGTCGGGTATTAGCATCGGCATTCAGGAGAACACCACCGAGCTTCTCAGTAAAGTGAGCGAAGCCGTCGATGCGGGCTATCACCGGATTAAAATAAAGATCAAAAGGGGTAATGATATAGATATGGTGGATGCAGTGCGAAACCGCTTCCCATTAATCCAACTTATGGTAGATGCCAACGGCGATTATACCCTGAAGGACACAGAACACTTAAAAAAGCTTGATGAGTATCAACTTTTAATGATAGAGCAGCCGCTCTCCTATAGCGATATCTATCTTCACTCATTACTTCAGCGTGAGCTCGACACTCCCCTTTGTCTGGATGAATCGATTCACTCGCTTGAAGATACCATCACAGCCCTTGAACTGGGAAGTTGCCGCATTATCAACATCAAGGAAGGGCGGGTTGGCGGACTGGCTGAATCGCTGCGTATTGTGAACTACTGTAGATCAAAGGGAATACCCGTGTGGAGCGGAGGAATGGATGAAACGGGCATTGGTCGGGCATTTAATCTGCACTTGCAGACGGTCAGCGGATTTACCCTTCCGGGTGATACATCCGAGACTAAACGATATTTCGCAGAAGATATTGTTTATCCCCCTGTTATACTTGATGCGGACGGGTTTATAAAAATCCCGGAAGGCCCCGGTACCGGTGTTACGGTGCTTCAGGACTCAGTCGATAAATTCACCCTGGCAAGGGAAGTGTTAGCTTAAGAGTAATAACAAAGATCATGCAGAAAATCCAACAGACAGTTTTCACCATGAAGGTGATAGGTAGTAACAAGAGTAGTTCCTGAATAATAACGAATGATATTTCACTATAGGGCGTTTTTTTAGGAAGGTCAAACTGATTCTCTTTTATAATATTTGAGATTTCAGTACATTGTGAGGTTAAAAATCGTAATCATTAACAAATAAAGTTCAATTACCGAACGGAGGAAGAGTTGGATCTCTTTAAGAAATGTTTAGACTTCACCAGAGCCGATGACATTAAAGCAGTAAACATGTATCCCTATTTCCGCCCTATCCAGGAAAATGAGGGTCCGGTAGTTCAGATCGAAGGAAAAAAGGTCGTGATGGCAGGATCAAACAATTACCTGGGACTGACTGCACATCCAAAAGTGAAAGAAGCTGCCATAAAAGCGGTTGAAAAATATGGCACCGGTTGTTCCGGTTCTCGCTACCTGACCGGCACCATCGATCTGCATATCGAGCTGGAAGAACGGCTTGCAAAGTTTTTTGGCACCGAAGCAGTCCTGCTTTTCTCAACGGGATATCAGACTGCACAAGGGATTATTCCAACACTCGCACAACGGGGCGATGTGGTGATCACTGACCGTGACAACCATGCCTGTATTGTAGCTGCCAATCTGATGGCACGGGGTATCACTGCCGGTGTTGAACGGTACCGCCATAATGATATGAAGGACCTCCGCAGGATACTGGAGAAGCTTCCGAAGGAATCCGGTAAACTGATCGTGAGCGATGGTGTGTTTTCAACCGATGGTGAGATTGTTCACCTGAAGGAACTGAATGACCTTGCGAAGGAATTCGGGGCACGCATCCTGATTGACGATGCACACTCAACAGGCGTGATCGGTAAAGGGGGCAGAGGCACCGCAAGTGACTTTGGCCTTGAAAACGAAATTGATATGACGATGGGTACCTTCAGCAAAACATTTGCCTCACTGGGCGGCTTTGTTGCCGGTGCAGAACGGGTGATCAATTACCTGAAACATCATGCACCCGCACTGATCTTCAGCGCATCCCCCACCCCGGCATCCGTTGCAGCAGCACTTGCCGCACTTGATATTCTGGAAGCAGAGCCGGAACGGGTTACCCGTTTGCTGCGCAATGCGAATAAGGCACGGACTGAGCTGAGAAACCTTGGGTTCAATGTTCCTGAAGGAAGAACCGGTATTGTACCCGTTATTGTGGGCAATGACGAACTGGCATTCGGTATGTGGCGTAAGCTGTATGACTCGGGTGTGTTTGTAAATGTGTTCATTTCACCTGGTGTGCCGCAGGGCAGACAGATGATG
>JAEXTR010000132.1 GCA_023406915.1 Bacteroidota bacterium | reverse complement strand
TGGATACAAAAACAAAGATGGCGATCAATGCCGCTGTGAATCTGATTCTGTGCATAAAAACTGATTTATTCAAAAGTTCGTAAACAACAAAAATATAAAATCTCAGCTGCTAATAAAAGCCTAAGTTTTTTATGCAATAAACCGAAATACAGGGCATCACAATAATCGGATGATAATAAGCCTCTTCTCTGCCCTGTTACCGTGCTCATCTTTGGCGACCAAAAGATACTCGTTTTCACCAAGTTTTGGAATCTCGATTTCAAGATCGAATTCGCTTCCGTTCTGCAAATCGATCTCTTTTCCATTCACGGAGAAGGAAACCACTTTACTTTCATCCTGAACCAGACCGGCAAGTCTTTTCGTTTTTCCAATGACCGGGACCGAGTAACTGGCTTCATCTGAGAGTTTAAGGACATCAATTCTTGGTTCACTGACTGCAAACACTGGCGCATCGGTCTCGAAACGTGACTCTCGGCTGCCTGAATTGGTAATCGACACAATAACGGGCACTATGTATGCATTACCGGTGGAAGCAGCATACTGAATCCTGTTACCTGATCCATATTTTACCTGTCCGAAATCAATCAATGCTTCACCCATTGCCTTTTTCAGCTTTACCTCAATTCTGCCTGAGACACGGTTCATTGTAGCCAAGACATTCTGCAAATCCAGCTCGTCTCTGGAAAAAAGAAAGATAATTTGCTCTGTACCAGCTGTCTTTTCGAGTATAACAAAGTTCTCTTCGGTAGGTCCCGGAAACAGAAATGATGAATTTTTATCAAAAAATGGACTTAATTGCTCCCTGGCGGGAAACATTCTGGAGAATTGAAGCTTTTCATCTGTGGCGATGGCATAGACGTAGGCAGGCGCATTGTTTTCGATCACTGCCAGAAATTTTGTTTCAGCAGGATATGACTTTTTCATTTCAAAAAGATTACCCTGTAGGTCAGATGCCATAACTGTGCCTGAGAGTTCCCTGAATGCCAGTGATCCGGATAGTTGTTCTGCCTGAGCATAGTTTTCACGGGCAGGATAGCCAATTACCTCATGGGCGCTGGTGCAGAATTTATTAAAATCGTCGTAAGTCACCCAGAGATAGCCGCCATTACCCCACCAGGTACCCCAGCTATTAATAATCTCAAAGGCACCTCCATATTTAGTATCGTCATACCCAATTACGGTAATAGCATGAAGCCCGTGCTTACTTAGCTGAGATGCATCGCTACTGTAGGGGCGCCATACCCCTCTTGTACGGGCTGTATCATTCATGGATTGCGGCCAGTACATACAGATCACCACCGGTTTCTTATCGGCAATCGCCCTTTTTACCGGTAGAGTCTTAGAATTATCCCTGGTATCAAAAAGCCGCTTATAATCTTTTATACGATAATCACGCGCCATGCGCATATCGCTTGGTCTGACTTTTTTGTCACAGTCATAGCCAAAACTTTTAAATGGGAGGACACCCTGGAATTTTAGGGTATCGAGAGATTCTTCAATATATGTTCCTGAAAAACAGGAACGGTCAGTAGTAACCTGATTGTAAATGTACGAAGGTGAGAAAGCCAGCCGGTCAATTTCGCTTTTAATGGTCAAATTCCTGCCAACAGCCTCCAGTATGGTGCGCGCAGCATAGGCGGTTGCCCATGCAGTGCAGGTACCAAACTGCCCCTGGTTGCCTGGTGTGGGTGTATAGTCTTTCAGGGAATATCGAGCAGGAATTTCGATATAATTCCCTTTTATCAGGGGGATTGAAAGAGGTACCTGTTCATACCGTTTTTCATCAAAGACTGCCCCCATGCCAAATTCCTGAGAGAATGCAGCACTGTGCAACATAACGAAGAGCACAAGAAGGAAAGAAAGCTTTTTCATACACACACCAGTTTTAATTGCAACGTAAAAGTAGCGAATTAGGGAAAAATAACAAATACTACATTTATTACTCCCAAAAGCAGGCAGAAGTTTCCGGTTTCAGCGATACCAGGGACAGATTGTGTGGTGTATCACCCTGTGATACACTGCATAGAAAACATAAATGATTCGGATATTATTGAGTAATTTGATAATTTAATGAATTGAGTATTAAGAAATTTTTTCATCAAAGAGGATTTTCTGAGCACTCATCACTTTCACTCAACATTAGACGGAGTAACAATGCGTTCTAAGATTACACTTTTATTTATCTGCATTCTGTTTTCAGGAAGCCAAATGTTCAGTCAGACGGTTGGCGATTACAGAACCACCACAGACCCATTTGGATTGGGTATTTCGGGCAACTGGAATGACCCAAGCGTATGGGAAAAATATGATGGGAGCAGCTGGGGCACAGATGGCTTCCCCAATAGTTCAACAACCAATGTTACGATCAGGGAAAATGCCAATATAACCCTTAATGGTACCTACCAGGTCAAAACACTCACTATTAATTCCGGATCAAAACTCGCGGTTAATGCATCCACCCCCCGTTACATCCTTGCGTCAGGGAATGTGACTGTAAATGGTGAGATTGGAAATATCGCTGGAGATGGTATAGCACTTGCATTTGCAACCTCTGGAAATTTAAGCGGCTCCGGATTGATCAATCTGAACAGGATTATCAATGGCGCAACAGGTACCGTAGCTGTTACTGTTCTCAGCGGAGCGACTGTCAACCTGTGGGAAAGCACTTCTGGATTATATAATCACTTTGATAATTCGGTTTTCAACTTCACCATTAACTCAGGAGCAACGGTGAATGTTGTAAATGGCAGTGTCGCAATTGACGGACCTACCGGGACTGCAACAGGTGCAAGAAGTGGTCAATTCACTATAAACGGTACCCTGAACGTTGCTAAGGCAGTATATGCCACAACGAACAATACTGCCGCAAAGTGCTCAGTTGAAGTCAACTATACATTAAAATGCAGCACCCTGGTAACCGATGCATCGGGTGCAGGTGGTCATGGACTTAGCATCTCTTCTACCGGAAAGTTAGAAATCAATGGAGTAGGCGGATCACTTGGTAACTGGAGCACCACAAATAACACTTATTCACTTCCTGAATTCTCCAGAGTTGTCTTCTCAGCAAATGGAAACCAGACAATCAAGGGAGGAGTCACATTCAGTGAATTAACGCTTTCAGGCAGCGGAATAAAAATTCTTACGGGGGGCAACTCCACAGTTAGCAATGCTTTAAACATGGAAGGTACCGCTACCTTTAGCTCTGATGGCTCATCTTTTCTTTTTGGAGCTTTGGCAACAGTCTATTATGCCGGCACTACTCAACAAACTATTGGTAGTGAGTTGACAAATGCGCCCTATGATCTGCGGATACAAAATATAAACGGAGTCTCTCTGGGAAGAAATATTTCTGTGACCGGACCTGTCAGATGCGAGTCCGGAAACCTCACCACCGGTTCATACACTTTAAACCTTGGGACTACTGGTTTGTTACTTACAGAAACTGATGGTGCGAGGGTTATTGGAACTGTACAGATCACCAAAACCCCTGGAATAGCAGCAAATACGTTTGGTAATATTGGGTTGGAAATCGAAGCTAACGCAAACAATGAAACCTCCCCTGTGACCGTAACACGAATTACTGGCTCATCGGGCATCGTAAGTGTCGGCGCGAACAATTCGATCGCACGCCGCTTCACGCTTTCTGGCGGAACAGTGGCAAAAACGGTGCGGATAAACTACTTCCAGAGTGAAGATAATGGAAAAGGTCCAAACCAAATGCGGATGTGGTGGAATAATGGAACAATATATCTGCCTATCGGAGTACAGGAGAACCTTTCGTCTTCAAAACGCCAGTTTACCACTTATGGAAATCTTACTTCCCTCACCGGAACACTTACTGCCACCGACGCCAACAACCCACTGCCAGTAGAGCTCACCTCATTTACTGCGGTTGCCAATGCAAAGAGCGTGCAGTTACAATGGGCAACCGCCTCAGAGGTTGATAACTACGGCTTTGAAGTTGAAAGAAGATTAACCAATAGCTCAGACGATTCATGGCAGACCTTAGGGTTTATTCCAGGTTCAGGTCAGAGCAACTCACCGAAGAATTATTCTTATTCTGACAACCAGGTAAGCGGAGGCACTTCATTCAAATACAGGCTAAAGCAGATCGACACCGACGGCAGCTCTGAATATGTAGCTGAAACCGAGGTTGAAGTCGTACCAAATGCTTATGAGCTTGGACAGAATTTCCCAAATCCATTCAACCCTTCCACTTCAATACGTTTCAGCATTACACAGCCAGGCATGGTGAAGCTGAATGTGTATAACCTCTCCGGTGAAAAGGTACTGTCATTACTGGATGAACACAGAGAAGCCGGAAATTATGAAGTGAAGGTTACTGCTAGCGAACTTGCGAGTGGAACCTACTTCTACCGTCTTGAAGCAGGTGACTTCGTTTCAGTAAAGAAGATGACCCTGATCAAATAATCCATTACATGGCGATAACAAAGAAGTGTTACAAAAAAGGCGGCTCAATGAGCCGCCTTTTTTCTTTTGAGGGATTTCTCAACCAGAAATTTTTGATACGATTCCCGTACCGGAATTAATCCAAAGCACGAGCGACTGATTGCCGGACTTCAGATTCACAATCCAGTCTGCACCATCAATCACACCGGCAAAACTAAGTGTTTTGCTTGGAATCAGATACAGATCAATCTTATAGCTCGGGTTGGCATTCACGAATGCTGCACCATGGGTATTGGCAAGTGCCTTACTTACTGCCCATGGGCTGTCATCATATTGTGCGCTGGCACTGATGGCAACTGATGAAAGGAGCCCAAATACTGTTCCCATCGTCTGTGCAGCAGTCTGATCTTTTATGAGTCCCAGCATATCATTAAATCCAATAGGTGAACGAACCGGTCCGGCACCGAAGACTGGAACATACAGAGCTGTTTCCTGTTTAGAGTCTGATTGAATTGCATAGACAAAAATAGTCTCCGTCGGTTTCTTCAGATTTATTTCACCTTTCTGATTCACATTCAACCCATAGATCATCGCCAGTTTTGCATCTGGAGCAAAGTCTGTTTTTGCTACATTCATAACCTGCTGCAACGATTCTTTAGCTGTAAACTCACTGTCAATAATCTGCTGAATAATCTCTTCATTACAGGATGAAAAGAGAAAAA
>JAEXTR010000105.1 GCA_023406915.1 Bacteroidota bacterium | reverse complement strand
TGAAGGAACTCAGCACCATAACCCCCTCCACTGCAAATCTTCTGGCTGACACACTCCTCTTCCTGATGGAAAAATATCTCACCCGTGTCAATGCAGCCTGCAGTGCAACATACCCTGATATCTCACTGTATGATCATTGCCGTTCCATTGCTGCACTCGCTGTTGCTTATGGCGGAGCTGACCAAACCGAAAAACCCTTTATCCTCTATGCAGCGGATATCAGCGGCATCCAGTCTTTTATCTATGATAATAAAAAACTTGAGGCTGATCAGGGGGGTAAGGCAAAGCGCCTCCGTGGTAAGTCTTTCTATATCACCCTTCTCACAGATACCGTCTCGGATTTTATTGTCCGTGCAGCCGGCGTCACCAGAGGCTCTGTACTCATCAATGGCGGCGGTCACTTCATCCTCTTGCTGCCAAACAGCACTGCCGTACGCGCCGCACTAAATGAGGCTGAATTCACGATCCAGCAATGGTTCTTCACTGCGTTCAAGGGGGAACTGAACCTGGTTACCGCCTCACTTGAGGCGGATGCATCACTCTATCAGGATTATAACAAATGGCATACGGCAGTCATAACTCAACTGCAGAATAATAAGAAGCGCAAAAGCTATCCTGTTCTCCGGCAGGTCTTCTCAGGCGAATATAAGCCGGCAGACTTTTCATCCTTCAAAACTCAGGTATTCGACCCTGAAGATGAAAAACTGCTCAAAAAATGTGAGAACGATTATGAGCGTTACTTATTTCACCTCAATAATTTATTCGAAAATATAGGAATGCATATCCCCAAAAGCCGCTATCTGATCCAGTGGATGAGGCAAAAGGGAGGGAAATATCCTGATTCTATTGGAAAAGAGAAAACCGTGATTCCCTTTGCCCCTTTTGGCATCTGGTGGTCTTTCGCCGAGGTAGAGTCTGAGGTGAGGAAGATTGTGCAGGAAATCCAGACCAGCGGCGCCGACTATATTCGCGTCTATCATCTGAATAATGCTGAAAATAATGAGGTGCGGGAAACCCTCAGCCCGGAAACCACAGGGAAGGTTCCCGTATGCATCGGTTTCAGGCTATTGGGTAACACAGCCCCACTGAATGCAGGCAGAGAGGTGATGGAGTATAAGGATATCGCTGCGCGGGATAATACAACTGAAGAAGCCAAAACTCTGGATTACCCCCTCCTCGGCGTTCTCCGTATGGATGTGGATAACCTCGGCGCAGTGTTTGGATTCGGTCTGAAGTTGCCCGGTAAGGGGAAGGGAATTGAAACCCTCTCCCGCGTGGTCAACCTCTCCCGTGACCTGAACCTCTTCTTCCTCGGGTACCTCAACACACTCGCCGCCAAACGGAACATCTATATCACCTACTCAGGTGGCGATGACCTCTTTGTAGTGGGTTCCTGGATCAACTGCCTTGAATTTGTGAATGATGTCCGTACTGATTTCCATAGATACACGGGTAAGAATCCCTCGCTCACCATCTCAGGCGGTCTCTATTTCAGCAAACCATCCTACCCGGTCAACCAGGCTGCTGAATTCGCCGGAAAGTGGCTCGATGAGGCAAAAGGCTCATCAAACGAAAAAAGCTCCATCAAGGTCTTCGATCGCATCATGAACTGGGTGGACTTTGAAGACCAGTTGAAATATGCGAAGGAGTTTAATGCGCTCGTGGGTATTGGTGGTGATGAGGAGATTAAACCCTCTCATCTCCATTTTCTGATGGCAAACATCCAGCAGATATATCTCCAGGATACTGATGAGAAAAAAACAGACGAAATGTTCCGCATGATGAGTAAAATTAAGTATTACCTCTCACATAATAGCCGGAAAGTCAGGCATGCCGAACTTGAAAAGGCTGTAGCCGGTAAACCGGATGAATCCGGGAAAGTGAACAGAAAGGTTAAGGCGTATGCAAAAATACTTATGGACCAGAATCAGCAAAAGTACCTGAAGTATTTCATTTTTCCGGCTAGCTATGTAATTCTGAAAAATCGTTCATTAAAAAACAAAGGAGCTTGATTATGACACATACCGAATTTCTTAACTCGGTCAGGGATATGGCGAGCATAGAACCTCAAGATATCGATTCACTCGCAGACCATTACGGTAAGTCGTTTGCGCAGATAAAAACAAACCAGATACGCAATGTCTTTGCCTCAATTCAGGATATAAGAGCCAGATTGAGAACAAACAAGGAGGTCTCTGATGATATTCGGCGGGATATCATACTCCTCAAACCGAAGGTCGCATACATCAAGGGAAGATTTGCTTCAAAACCAGAGTTCAACACCTTCTATGAAATGATGAAGCATGGCGTGGACGCTACCGTGGCATCTGCAAACAAAGAAGAGGCAGCCTGGAACTTCATCCGCCTCGTAGAGGCCCTTGTTGCATATCACCGTTTCTATGGTGGAAAATAATTGATCAGTAAACAATTGTAATAGGAGTATTTATTATGTCGTATCAGTTTCTTAAAAATGTAGTCCTTCGTGGAAAAATTGAAGTCGTCACAGGTCTTCATATCGGTGGCAGCAAAGATAAACTCGAAATCGGTGGCGTCGATAATCCCGTATTGCGTGATCCCAGTACAAATCACCCTTACATTCCTGCCTCCTCCATCAAGGGAAAAATGAGAATGCTTCTGGAGTTCGCCCTCAAAAAAGTACACAAAGATGGGGAGGTTTACTCCTCAACTGACCCGTTAGACCCTATTTGCCGTATTTTTGGGACTGCGGAAAAAGGTGTCCAGCGTGGTCCTACCCGCCTCATTATCAGGGATGCCTTCCCAACTTCTGATACTATTAATACCTGGAAAACTCTCGATACCGGTCTGCAGTACACTGAGGAAAAGAGTGAGAACAACATCAACCGCCTCACCAGTGAAGCCAACCCCAGATCCCAGGAACGCGTCGTTAAAGGCAGCTGCTTCGCCTTTGAACTGATCTATGGCATTTATGACATGGGTGACGGCGGTAAGGCTGACATAGATAACCTCAAATATGTCATGCAGGGGTTACGCCTTCTCCAGTCCGCTGGTCTTGGGGGCAGCGTATCCCGCGGCTATGGCCAGATCACTATTACCCTGGCTGAGCCGGTGATCGTAACCAATGAGGATTACCGTGATGGCGGCGAAAGCTATACCAGCGCAATCACTCCGCCGGAGAGCATTGCTTATACCCGTACGCTCGATACAGAAATCACCGTATCCTAAAAGGGGAACTGTATGAAAATTGTTTATTTTGAACCGCATGCCGCCTTCCGGTATCCGCTTCACTCGGATACCTTATGGGGCATCCTCTGCTGGGGGATCAGAACCGTCTTTGATGAGAAGACACTGACTGATTTCCTCGCGCAGTATGATACCCCCGCAGGCGGACTGAAAATCTCATCATGTTACCCCTACCGGGTTACTGATTCCGGAAAGGTTCCCTACTTCCCAAAACCGTTCGGTAAGGCTGGTAACCTGATGGGTAATATGGATGACAAACCCCTCAGCGAAAAAACCTCGGCGTATGCCGGGATCAAAAAGTTCAAGAAGGTATCCCTCCTCCCCGAAGAGTTTTTCTTTCGCTATATCTCCGGGCAGGAGTCAGAGTCCTCAATATTTGCTGACCCTGAAAAACTCCTGAAGGATACCCCCTCCATTAAATCCCGTGAGATGCACCATAATTCCATCAATCGCCTTACCGGCAGCACTGCTGATGAAGGCGGTAATTTCTTTACCCAGAATATGAACTACACTGAGGGTGCAGGGCTCTACTGCCTGATGGATGGCACACCGGATCAGATCGCAAAGGCTGAGGCTGCGTTCCGCTTCCTCTCACACTTCGGTTTGGCTGGGGATGCCTCCACCGGTCAGAACCATTTCCGCATCACCATCACTGATTATACCCCCAGGATTCCTGCAAATGCCAATGCGTTTATGACGATGTCCCTCTATGTGCCATCGCCTGATGAGTTGGATCACTACCTGAAGGATGATACCCACCTTTATTATGAGCTCGTCCACCGGAAAGGGAAAAAAGGGGGACGATTCACCCAGTACACACATTTCTGGTCAGAATCCGTTTTCGCATTCGCTGAGGGGTCCGTGTTCCCTGCGCTGAAGAAACCACAGCTTGGATGCCTCGTTGATGCCCCCACGGAAGATCCTAATCCGGATTATACCCCAAAACGCTCCGGCATCGCCTTTGCTATTCCTGTTTTCCTCGGAGGTGAACAATGAAGATGAAACTCCTTGCCCTCACACCGGTGCATATAGGCACCGGCAATACCCTTGAACCCTTTGAGTATGTGGTGCAGCAGGGCATATTCAGCCGTATCAGTCAGGATAGGGCATTTTCTCTCTGTATTGATAAATATGCTGATTTCCCTGAAAAATTCTTCGCCTGGATCGACCGGAAAAGCAGTGACCTCATCGCCGCCCGGGGTAATCAGGCACAGAACCAGGTCATCCGCAATTTCAATATCCGTGAGTTCATCCTTACTGAGTATAAGGATAAGGAACTGGCTGCGGCAGTGATCACCCAGGGCTCTGCCTATAGCTGTGCCGCAATGTATGGTTTCACGGTGAATAAACAGGTTGCAGAGTGCATGAAATCCACTGGTAACCAGCCATACATTCCCGGCAGCTCTGTCAAGGGGGCGGTGAAAACAGCACTCCTGTACCGCAGCCTGATGCAGATGAACCCGAATGACGCAAAGAACCTCATCTACTCGGTGAAAAAAACAAATGCATGGCGCAACCCCCGCAGCAGCAGGGGACTGGATGAACCCCTGATGAAGTATTTCTTTATTTGCGGTAACCAGGAGTTTGCCAGTAGCCGGACCGATGCCCTCTATGACATCATGAAGTTCATCCGTATCAGTGATGCTGGCATGGATTCCGGTGACATGGCTGTCTATCCGGCTGCAATCATTCTCCCCGATAAAGAACCGCAGAAACAGCTTAATCCCCAGGAAGCCATCACCCGCGGTTCCGCTTTTAGCTTCACAATCACCGTAGGCGTTACTGAGCTGAAAACCATCCTGAGTAAAAAACACCAGGGGTGGAGCGACCTTCAGGCAAAGTTCAAACGCGTCTTTGGTGTGGACCCTGCCGCAGTCTCGGCTGAAAATCTTGAAGCTGAAGTGGTGAAAAGCATCCGTGATGCCCTGCAAAAGTTCAGTGAGTCTCAGCTGCTGCTTGAGGAAAAGTGGACCGAGCTCTACCGCCATACCCTGAAGGTTGAAGGTAAACCCGATACCACCAATGCCGATTACAGTGTGGTAAAACGCTTTTATGAAACTTTCATCAAAAGCAAACCATACATCCGCATCGGGTGGGGCAGTGGCTTCCAGGCAACCACCATCTACACAATGCTGCTCACTACCGATGACCTCAAAAAGTTTACGCTTGAGATGTTTCATCTCTACGGAATCGGCATACCCCCCGGAAGGGCAAATGCAGATAAAAAAGTGAAAAACCTGGACAAATTCCCTAAATCCAGACGCGTAACTATCAGGGATATCGATCACCCTGTTTACCCTTTTGGCTGGATGGTGATGCTCAATGACACTGAACAGTTTACCGTGCCCGAGATCAATGAGTCCGAAGAAAACTACTTCCTCGGTAAAGGTGCCCCTGAGGCAAAGAAAAAAGAGGAAAAACTGACGGATGATCAGTACACGGAGCGGAACAAGAACCGTGTCTATGTAATCGGTGATATCGTTGAGGCAAAATATGGCATGCATCAGAAATCCACGGTGGCACTGATCCTGTGCGATCCGCGGTACCGCGAAAAGCAGTATCTCGATAAACCCCTGATGATTTCCTATGGTGCAGCAGACCGCCTGCAGCAGGAACGCATCTTCAGGGTAAAGATAAAGGCAATGAAGAACGGCGCAATCACTACGGTTGAGTTCCATTCGTTTATAGGATAATGAAACCGTATGAACCCACACCCTTCTGATACCTCTTCATGCCCGGGATTGCCTTATATGGAGTGTAACTTCACCCTCAGGCTGAATGAAGACTCCATATTCCCCATGGTAAAGGGCTCGATGTTCCGTGGCGCATTCGGCACTGCTTTCCGCAATACCGTCTGTTTCACCCGGCACCCCGTGTGTGATGAATGCCCCTTGCAGGCATCATGCACTTATTTTACCATCTTTGAAACCGAGATGCCCGGCAATGCAGTCTGGTTTCTGCGCGGTGTAAAGAAAACCCCACACCCATTTCTGTTCAAAACCTATCATCTTGACAAAACCCGGTATGAGAAAGGGGAGCTGATAAGCATTAAGGTGCTCATCTTCGGTGATATACAGCTCCTCTTCCCCTTCTTCGTCCTCTCTTTCATCCGGATGGGGGATATAGGTATCAGTGTAAGGCGGCATCGCTTCACGCTTGAGAATGTAACGGTCGCAAATCCCAACGGTGCCATTGAGATGCTCTACCATAACGAAAAAATTCTCAATGTGCCCGCAGACTCCGTTCGCACCTTTGCCCTTTCAGATGCAGGCGTTGAGGCACCCGCACAGGTAACTATGCAGCTCCATTCTCATCTCGCCCTGCAGCGTGAGGGGAAGGTGATCACAAGTGTGGAGTCAGTGACCCCGGCGCTCCTGATGAATGCGCTTGCAAGACGCTATTTCGGCTTGCTCCACCTCTTTGGCAGACCAAAGGACGAAATCTACCTGAAGCCTGTTCAGGATACCGAACCTCAGATAGACACATCAGGTCTTTGGTACGAAAGCTGGGATCGCTTTTCAAACCGTTTCGGCGGTAAAATGACCTTCGGCGGATTTTTGGGTAAGATAATTATCCACCAGCCCACCCTGTTACAGTACCAGTTACTCACAGCAGGGCAGGTGACCGCCCTTGGCAAAAACACCGTTTTTGGATCAGGTCAATACACACTGCAGTAACCCTGCCGTTTGTATCCTGACCGTTCTTTGACATACTGGTGACGCAGGTAAAACTGCGGAATAAAAAGTATATCCGGTGCAGCGGTACCGCCCCCGTTAAGGAGGCATAAAATCGCTTGATAAGAAGTTCCAATTCACCACCCTTGCACCGGATATACATCATGATGGTATTGGGCATTGAAAGCATCATCGTTTCTGTTGCTGCGCTACTCGGTCTGAAGAATTGTGACTTGCTTTGAGTTGCATAAAAATCTATTAAAAAATCAATCGCAAGTGTAAATCCACCTAACTTGATCTGAAGAATTGTGACTCTCTGTGCTGTTTTTCTGAAACGATATGTAAAAAGTAAATGTGTAAATCCACCTAACTTGTTCTGAAGAATTGTGACGCATTAAGAATCTTAAAGGCAGGGTCATTCACTGCCTCTCGTGTAAATCCACCTAACTTGATCTGAAGAATTGTGACTTTTGATAAGCCTTCCCAATTTCTTTTTCAGCCCATTTCGCTGTGTAAATCCACCTAACTTGATCTGAAGAATTGTACTTCATATCCCTGAAGGATGCTATTTGAACCGAAAGCGGGTTGAATAATCGAAAGGGTAGTGGAATTGTAATTTATGGAAGGAAATAAATGCAGGTCGAAAAAAAGGAAAACAGCGCTCCGCCATCATCCGGGGTTGGATGACCGCGTTTCGCTGCCGTAACAATGAAGCGGAATTTAAACCAAAGCTTACCGGCTTACAGGAAACCAATCCCTGCACAGCCGTTATCGCTCAGTCTTTACGCTTGTTCTCTTCGTTCAGGGCAGAAACTGCTGCAATTACAAGTGTCTGGGCTACTGCTGCAAAAATTTGAATTAAAATTGGTGCCATAATGTTTTTCCTTTGTGTGGGTTTTGTGGAGATTTTCTCTTATCGCATTTTGCGAATTATTGATAATTTTTCAATTCGTTTAATCATTGAATAAAAATACATTTGAATACCTTTTCTGTTGTTGATGAAAAATTGTCTTTACTATCTAAGAGTGGTAAAATCTCTGTTTTTCCAAAAAAAACACCTCACTTCTGCTCCATCAGTTTCCGGATATCCGGATCAGCGTGAACACATTCATAATGCTCAAGCCATACAGCATCCATACCGTAGCATGCAGGAATGCCCAACCACAGCGTAATTAGGGGACAGCTCCAAAATACACGAAAGAAAAAAGTGTGGTGCCGGAAAAAAATGCTTGCGGTGAAACAGAAATTATGAGTAACTTGAAACAGTGAACAACATGAATCCCGGAACGGGGGAGGAAAACAACAAGAACCTTACTTTCAGGCTGAAACTGTGGGAAAATGGAAAAAAACGCCTGAAAACCTCAAATAATGCTCAAAATCGAATAATTTACGGTGTTGAAAAACACCACAAATAAACTATTATTTTATTATGGTATTAAAATGAGGTTACGGAAATTTTGTAAATAGCATAAAAAACAGTATCTTACAGACAACGAAATAAATAAATATCCATATTTTTGCACCCTGTTTTTGGAGGTTACGGAAAACGCACCTATAACATATTGAAAACAAAGGAGTTACAGACCCTACTGTGTAAATCCACCTAACTTGATCTGAAGAATTGTGACCCCAACTCAGGGAAGAGAGCAATAATCAGATCATCGACATGTGTAAATCCACCTAACTTGATCTGAAGAATTGTGACTAAAGACCCCTTGGTCAGAACATGTGGGAAAAGAAATTTCCGGTGTAAATCCACCTAACTTGATCTGAAGAATTGTGACTAGTCAAGCTTAAGCTTATGGTAC
>JAEXTR010000065.1 GCA_023406915.1 Bacteroidota bacterium | reverse complement strand
GGTCTGTAGTAACTGCGCTCTGAGCAAAATCGAGCGAATAATCCTCTTCATACGGTTCTGGCGTCTTTACTTTGCCGGTAAGCTTTTCGGGTTCCCAATTCCCGGTTTCCTTTTTCGCATACTCTTGTTGAGGAATAGTGGGAATATGAAGAGTGTCAACGGAGATACCAAAAGCAAAATCTTCAAATCTGTAAAAAACTACCTGGGAATTGTTCAGCCACTTTGGTGCAAATACAGAAGTGTAATAATGAGAAACCTGTACCGGGATTTGCCCTGTTCTATTTTCTGCAGGGACAGCAAAAAAGTTTTGAACCCCATGCTTGTCTGATGTAAACAGTATTGCTGAACCATCCGGGGACTGAACTGGATAATCACTGTCACTGGAATCAAATGTCACTTGCTCTATGCTCTGATCAGAGAGGTCTATAGAAAAGATATTATACGATCCGGTCCCGCGGTCTGAGGAAAAATAAACCAGAGAATCCTTTGTGCTGAACGATGGTGAACGGTCATCAAAGATATCACGCGTGAGCCTTATGAGGTTATTTGAACCGCTTTTGAATAGCCATAAATCAGAAAAACCTGCAGAATCAACGGCAGAGAAAACAACACTTCCCTCATCAATAGAAATGCTTGGTGATGAAATACTAACAATTTGATCATCACTTAATTCGAAAACTTTCTCTCCGGACGCCAATGAGTGGAAATGCATCACATCCCTCCCCCCTTTTTTTGACACCAGAAGTAATAGGGTATTTCCGACCGCTAACGAAGATTGAAAGAAGTGAAGTTCTTCATATTCAGCAGATCTGTTTCCTCTGATGATCAGTTTGGGATCGGAGAATGTTGTTAATGCTGAATCACTTACCATACGATACACAGAGGGATAACCATCCGGGTTACCAATACAGTAAACTTCAACCCCCTGTTGTGTATAACGAAATGCGGGATCAAAGTAGAATCCTCTTCCGGTTACCTGTCTGGCAGTGAGCGACACAGGAACCTCGGACTCCAGCGAAGCTAAATGTTTACGCTTTTCATACAGTTCCCAATCATTTTCCAGCTGCTTTACCGGTTTGCCAGTAACTGTCTCGATAACGTCATGAAAATCATCATGCATCCATAGTAAATCGATCATACGCATTACAGCACCGCTTCCGTATACCTCACCAATGTACTCACAGAAGGCCTGCCCGAACTTATACATCTGAAATGTACCATATACTGCATTCATATTTGAAATACCGGTAAATCGGTTATGATACAGCGCATCCTTCATGATCATGTGTGCCTGAGCGTCTGGTTTTGTTGAGAGATATTCGGCAAGTCCTTCAACAAACCAGAGTGGCGGGAATGGAGTTGAGGCAAGCTTTTTTTCTTTGCCGATATTAATGAGCCGGGAGGTCATGAAGACATGAACCAGTTCGTGCCTGATAACATGCTTGAATTTTGAGAGCGAACCTGAATAAGGCAGAACCACTCTCCCCTTCAGAAATTCAAAAAAACCACCGACGCCTTCAGGGATGAAGCCCGGTGTTGTATTCGTCTCACGGAAATGAATACCCGTGTTGTAAAAAATTAGGGGTACCCGGCGATAAACTTGTTGTCCGAACTCAATGGTGTATTCGCGGAAAGCTTCTTCGGCATATGCTGCCCCGATAGAGGCAATCTCATCAAAATCATTGTAGTAATGTATATCAAAGTGCTCAGTTGTGAGCACTTTCCATTCAAAATCATTGTACTGGACTTTGTTTCTGCCGAAATTGAAGTACTGGGCAATTAAAGGAGCGGCTGAAAAAAGCAGCATACCAAACACCAGTATGAAAGCTGATTTCTTCAAGCCGCTAACCGCTACTGAACAAGTGCCTTTTTGAGGAAGTGGATATTATCTATTTCTATCGGACTCCTCGCACGGAAAAGACACAGATAATAGCTGATCCAATCTGTAAGATACAGCAGATCGAGGAATCGTGATTCGTAATCCTCTTCGTCAGATGTTATGGTAATCACTTCAGCACCTGCTTTTTTCATGATGTCACTGCATATCGCAAAACGCTTTGCAGTCTGAGGGTGATCATCTCTATCCCCAAGCATCAGAACTTTTGCATGAAGCAATTGTGGTGAAAACGTTTCCCATCCAACTATTTCATTATGATTCATCTCAGGGATCACCGCGTGAAATGCAAGTAATTTACTGTTTTCATTAAACTGGCATTTTAACCGATAGCCAATTGCTTCTGTGGTATCAACAGCCGAATAGATAATTGGAATAACACCGATAAGCTCTTCAGCAATCTTAAAAGGTTTTCCCTGATCAGACGCATATACTGCAGATTTTTGTTCCAGAAGCTGCTTCGCTTTTAGGAAGAGCCCGGATTGATCCCCCACTACCCCAGTCTCCGCAAGAATTCGAATCTGTGCAAACAGGCTTAATCCAACAGCAAAACGTGGCTGAAAACCCTTTGGTACAGTCAGCAATCCATCTGTGGCTGTCACTGAGGCAGCCATTGTACCGCCTGAACTGATAGCTGCAAAGGGGATACCACGCTTTTTGCAAGCATGCATCACCGAGAGTGTTTCTTCGGTTTCACCTGAATATGACGAGAGAATAACGAGCGTGTTATTATGAACTGATTCAGGTAATTGATATCCTCTGTTTACGGTAACCGGAACCTTTAATTGACTGCCAAGAAGATTCTTTAGGAGATCACCTGCAATAGCCGATCCACCGAGACCTGAAATTAAGACATGGGAATACGATTTGCCTGTCAGGGCAGCTACATTACAGGGTGCATTCTGCACTGCAACAACCTGTTCGTAGGTATCCATTAATACCTGAAAAAGATTTTCTTTATCGTATTCGTTAATGAGTTTCTGAAAATAGTGCATTAAAGAATATTCCTTGTTCTTTGGATTTGATTAATGGTAAAGAATTTTTCAACCTCTGCAACTATTTCATTCGTTGTTGGAAGTTGCAGTAGACGCTCAGCTAGTGCCTGGGCATTTTTCATTGAAAGACTCCGGATCGTCTTCTTCACAGACGGCAGTGCCGCAGGCGAAACAGAAATGGAATCCATTCCAATTCCAATTAGAAATGGAAGTGCAAAATTATCCGCTGCCATTTCTCCGCAAATGGCAACCGGTACTCCCGCCGATTTCGCTCCGTTTACGATGTGGGCAAGTGTTCTCAGAACTGCCGGGTGGAACTCCTGATACAGGTTATGCACCAGATCATTGCCTCGGTCTACAGCCATAAGGTACTGAATGAGATCATTGGTACCAATTGAAATAAAATCAACCTCCCGTGCGTAGTCTTTTGTCATCACGGCAGCTGAGGGCACTTCAAGCATGATTCCGAGCTTCATATCGTCATCGAAGGGTTTCCCTTCAGCAATAAGTTCATTCTTTGAGTTCGTAATCAGGCGCTTAAATTCTCTGATCTCCTCAATAGTTGAGACCATTGGAATCATAAACTGTAAATTCTTGTGAATGCCTGCACGCAAAATGGCTTTTATCTGTGAAATGAAGATGCCCTGATTATCAAGCAGGAATCTGATACCCCGTAACCCGAGGAATGGGTTTTGCTCACTGTGATTGAAGAGCCGTAGCTTGTCTCCCCCCAGATCAAACGCCCTGATCGTCGCTTTTTTAGGGTAAATGTTTGCAGCGATATTCAGATATATTTCTGTCTGCTTCTCTTCATCCGGAAACTCATTTAACTCTTCGAGGAGCTGCTCAGTTCGATATAATCCGATTCCATCTGCATTATTTGAGAGCAGCAGCTGAATTTCTTCCTTGATATCGATATTAGCGTTCAGGGAAATCTGATGCCCATCAAGCGTTTCTGCTTTTTTATCACGCAGCTCCTGCATTCGCAGGTTGATCCCCCGCATGGTTTCTATCTTTTCAGCGTAGTATTCTTTCTGGAAATCAGTGGGATTGATAAACACGATCCCGGAAAACCCATCAATTATAGTTTCGTCACCCTGGTGAATCTTTTCGGTTGCATTATGAAGCCCGACGACGGCAGGGATATCAAGACTTCGCGCAATGATAGCAGCGTGGGATGTCAGTCCGCCAAAATCCGTGATAAATCCATTGATTTTTTTACGTGAGAATAAGATCATATCAGCGGGTGTAAGAAGGTCACTCACCACCATAACATCATCTTCAATTTTAGATTCCCACCGTTTCTTCTGCAAATTCCTGATAATGCGCATCTTAATATCTTCAATATCTGCTGCCCGTTCACGCATTAACGGTTCTTTCGAGAGGAGGATAAGTTGCTGATATCTTGAGAATTCATCATTGACAATAAAAGCCGGCTCCCGTTTTTCCTTTCTGATCCGATCTTTAATAGCTTTAATGAGTATCTCATCATCCAGGATCATCAGCTGAGCTTCAAAGATTGCTGCACGCTTTTCGCCCATCTTCTCTTTTGCTATTCCAAATACTTTGTAGAGCTCTTTTTTGGAGCGTTCGAGAGCATTGGCGAATTCAATAACTGCATCATCAACATCTTCAATGTAATTGTCACCAATCAGCAAATTTTCCTTCTTGAAGATAAAAGATTTGCCGATTGCAAGACCGGGAGCAGCAGGAATACCTGAAATATAATTAGCAGAACGCTTGAGGAGTTCTTCTAAACCTTTCATAGTTCATCAAATCCTCTCTCAAAAAAAGCACATATCTCCTGCGCCAATTCCTCCTCATCACTTCCATCACATTCGATGGAAAGAGTGCTGCCTTTCGCTGCAGCAAGAGTCATCACGCCGATAATGCTTTTTCCGTTGATACGATAGTTATCTTTTTGAATAATAAATTCTGAATCATACTTGCCTGCTATCTTCACCATTGTTGCAGCAGGACGTGTATGCAGGCCTGCATCATTGATGATCGTTACAGTTTTGGTAATCATTACTTTGTCCTTTGGAGCAGTGAATTAGCCAGCCACGTAAACAATGCAATATCTCTTTCTGAAGGCAGTACCTGTAGTTTTGCCAACGCCTGGTTCGTGTAATCATGTACTAACTGACCAGCATCCTCCAGTACCCCGAGGGTTTTATACAAGTCACGATAGTATGGTATTTCTTCTTTGGTAACCCCTTTATGAGCGATGACCTTTTTAAGAGATTCAAGCTCTGCACCAGTGGCTTTCTGAAGAGCACGTAAAAAGAGATAGGTCTTTTTCCCTTCCAGTAAATCGGCACCGGTTGGTTTACCTAATTTTGCCTGATCAGCTGTGATATCAAGCAGATCATCCTGAATCTGAAACGCAATACCGATAAGTCTGCCGTACTCTGCCAGGCTAGCTATCACCTCTTCAGGGTGATTGGCGTAGACTGCACCTATGGTACAGCACATTTCAACCATTGCCGCAGTCTTTTTCTGGATCATAATTGTGTATTCATCAAGCGTCACATCTGTGCGCACTTCAAAGTCCTTGTCCATACTCTGTCCCTCACAAACCTCTATCAGCCCCTTATTGAAGGCCTGAACGATCCTGTGAGTGTTTTCTCTGGCATCATGCAACAGGAACTCATAGGCAAGTGCCAGTAAAGCGTCGCCGGCTAAGATAGCAGTACTCAGATCATACTTTTTATGGAGTGTCGGCATACCACGTCTTTGATCTGAATTATCCATAATGTCATCATGTACCAGGGTGAAATTATGGAGCATTTCAACCGACACTGCCAGATCAACCGGTAATGTGCCTGAGACTGCAGTACTGTTTGATAATGCTGCAAAAAGTACGATAACTGGTCTGATTCTTTTACCGGGACTTACGAGTATGTATTCGGCTGGGGTATAAAGTGATGAGGGATTTCTCTGGTGAAGTGCAGATGCAAGACGGGCATCGACTTTTTGTCTGAATTCTTCATAATATTGGTAGCATTCTGCATCAATCATAGTGATTCCTTAATCTGATTTTTCCTTTTTGCAGGTCCTGCACCGAAGCAGAGCCTGTTAAATACATAATTTTCTTAAAAACATCGAACCAATAATGTAGGGTCTTAATGGTCTCTTCAATGCCACCATACATCATTGGTTTTAACAAAGCTCTTGCTGAAGCTGCAAAATCTGCTCCGAGGGCGATAGCTTTCGCAAATTCAAAAGGTGTGTTGACACCTCCTGATCCGATCAATAGAAACGCTGACTCGTCCTTTAACAGTGATACCTGACGGATACACGCAGCTGTGGGGATGCCCCAATCCCAAAACTCTGCATAGGTATCATCACCGTTTCGTAATATCTCCACACCGGTCCATGATGTTCCACCTGCACCCGCAACATCAATTGCATCAGCTCCCGCAGCAAGGAGTTTCCTGGCGACCACTCCGGATATCCCTGCACCAACTTCCTTGATGATCAATGGAATTCCGATAGCTTTACGTAAAGCAGGAAGGTGGTGCAACAATCCTGCAAAAGACGGTTCACCATGTTTTTGCAGTAGTTCCTGAGAAGGGTTTAGATGGACAGCAAAGGCATCAGCTTCAATAAGTTCTGCCAATCGCACAATGTGAGGTATGTTCACCGGATCTGCTGCCTGTGCAGCACCTATGTTTCCAACCAGGGGAACCGACCCAGCCTCACTCCTCAATCCTTTAAGATACGGATCATTACTCCGATCATGCATCGCATAGCGCATACTGCCAATACCAACTGGTATGTTTAATTCTCGTGCTACGGTAATGAACCTGCTGTTGATGTCGTTGACGTCATCTCTTCCCCCGGTCATGCACGAAATCATCAAAGGAAAGCTCACTTCTTTCGAAAAGAATGGAACTGTTGTGGAAATAGATTCTGGATTTACTGGAGCAAGTGCATTATTTTCAAAATCGTATAGTTCGAATTGTGTGGTCTTATCCGTAAACGCAACGCGGTCTCCTGCACACAACAAAAGATGATCTCGCTTCCGTTGTGCAATCTCTGAAAGGTCATGCGCTGTGCTTGTATTCAATGATTAATGTCCTTTTGTGTTAATTGGTGTTGCACCACTGTTGCGGGTTTCGCGGACGAACATCCACAATACCGCCGATATTGCCAGGTTGACACCGCTGAAATAGAATATGAGTTTTTTATCCTCGCCATTCTGAATGAACCCAAGGTCTTGCAGAAATCCACTGAACCCATACCAGATTGGATATACGATACTTTCAACCCACCCCAGATACGGTAAGAGACCTTCAGGAATGAAATGCAGGCTGTTCGCGATCAGAGCGCCTACTATCAAACTTACCACTAATTGAGGTAACACGACTGATAAGTTAAAGATTCCCATAAATAGCCCCATCTTGCTGCTATCAACCTTTTCGGACATGATAGCAAATGGCAGACTCACAATAGCAGCCCAACCAATACCGCACACCGCCATACTGAAATAAAGCACCCATGGATTATGTGCAAATCCGGCAATTACAAAGTACCCAACTGCCATCATTGCGACTGCGAGAACCTGGGTCTTTACCCTGCCGATGAGCTTGGCAATTGGTTCTAGCGCAAGTGCAGGAAGCAAAAAGCCAACGGTATTCAGTACTGCAAAGGAAATTGCAATGATTTGTCCTATATGATCATCTGATTCCGGGTTCAGTTTCTCCTTAATAAAAGCAAAAATAAATACGAACATGGTTTGAACACCAATCCATGAGAAAGCATGGGCGAGATAGAGTCTGATAAGTTGCTTCCATTCAGTTTTAGATGATTTTTCTGACTGACTCTTATCCTCATTTGCATTCAGGCTTCTGGGTTCTGTAATAATGAAAAGCGGTAACAATGAGAACGCTGCTACGACAAAAACACCAACATAGATCAGAATGTAATTACCCAGTGTCGCGCCAATTACATATGCCAGTACACCAAAAAAACCTGAGATAGTCTGCATCCAGGTATATCCTTTAGTGCGCATTGGACCTTCTGGTGTTATATCGGCAATGATGGATCTCGTAGGATTAAAACTGATATTGATCGCAAGGTCCAGAGTCAGGGCAATAATCGTTGCTACCACAATAAGTGAACCTATTCCAAAGGTTTCATAGATGAATGCAATGTTTGGCAGGGCAAGCAGCATCAGGGCAGCAATGATACCACCAATAATTATAAATGGTCTTCTTCTTCCCCCCCAGAACCAAACTGAGTCACTGATAAATCCAATGATTACTTGTCCAAAAATGCCAGCTAACGGACCGGCCGCCCACACAATTCCAACCTCATGAATATCGAGTCCAAGCTGAGTGCTCAGAATCCAGCTCAACGCAGAAATCTGAATGGACAGGGCAAACCCCATCGCGGTTGCCGGTAGACTCAGAATCATATAAAATGTGTTTGACAGGCGTTTCTGTAGTTCGTGCATTACAAACAATCCGTTCTTTATTCTTTGAAAATGGAAGAAATTTACATTTAAAATAAGAAAATAATTGGTATTATTTCGAGGGATTTATCAGTGTCAAATTCCTGATATACTGAAATAATTTCATAAATAATGGATTCAAAAGATGTGGGTTTCATGGCTGCTGCCCATCACTATCTGCCAGAAATTTAATATCTTTGAAACTGAATTACCTGGAAAAGGTATGTATCACAGACACCGTTCATTCCATCGGACGGATTGCCTCTAATAGGTTTAAGTAACTATACACGGATAATAAATTATGCAAAAGCCACGACTGACCTTCTGGCAGATATGGAATATGAGTTTTGGGTTCTTTGGAATTCAATTCGGATTCGCATTACAAAATGCAAATGTGAGCCGAATCTTTGAAACTCTTGGGGCTAAAATTGACGACATTGCCATCCTCTGGATTGCTGCACCGGTAACAGGACTTGTGGTGCAACCCATCATCGGGTACTTAAGTGACAGGACATGGAATGCACTTGGCAGGAGGCGCCCTTTCTTTTTGATTGGATCTGTACTTGCAACGCTTTCTCTCTTTGTTATGCCTAACTCACCCTCCCTGCTTATAGCTGCAATGATGCTGTGGGTGATGGACGCTTCCATTAATATCTCCATGGAACCATTCAGGGCGTTGGTCGCAGATTTACTCCCTACAGAACAGCGA
>JAEXTR010000007.1 GCA_023406915.1 Bacteroidota bacterium | reverse complement strand
TTGTAGCCGCCTTCATCCCTATGTACCCTGCAAGTCCAGAGCAAAGAGACCCGGCAACAAAAGAAAAAGCAACCAGCGGGCTGGATGATTCAGAATCTGCTGAAAAAGCCAGTAACGCTGCTACACTAATGACAAAAATGACCAGCACACGATACTCGGCCTTGAGAAATGCAATTGCGCCCTCTGATATAAAACGGGCGATCTTTTGCATCCGCTCAGTGCCAGGATCCTGCTTACCGATCCAGCGGTAGCGAACCAATGTTACTACCAGCGCAAGAATTCCGAACAATGGAATGATATACAGTACATTGTTTTCCATTTAGTTCCCTCTCGGAAGGTTGGTTGATGTTGATAAAGAATCATCAGGTTTTATCTGTTTCAGGGCACTGTGCGTATCAAGCAGTCTTTTACTGCCGCCCAGCACAAATGCCTCAGCAAGTTTCACACACGAATCAAATACAGACGAAAGGAGGGGACGCTCTGACTCCTCAAAGGGATTCAGAACATAATCAACCATATTTTGCACACCTGACTCTCTTCCGATCCCGATCCTGAGACGTGGAAAGTCGGTGGTATTGAGATGCTCTATAACTGAACTGACGCCGTTATGTCCGCCATCTCCGCCCCGTAACGACACTTTCGATGTACCAATCGGAACCTGCAGTTCATCGTAGATGATCAGCATATCCGATGGTTGAACACCGTAATGTTCACTGACTTGCGATGCGGCAACACCGCTTGCATTCATATAAGTTACTGGCTTCACTAATAAAAAAACATTCCCCTCAATCTCGGATTCGATATAATCGAATTCGAATTTCGAGGGGATGAAATTCTTCTTACATTTTGTAGCTGAAAAGTAATCGAGGAATAAAAACCCGGCATTATGACGGGTACTCTCGTACCTGCGCCCAGGGTTACCAAGACCAATTAAAGCCCGCAATTAGTTTTCGTTCTTTTCTTTTCCTTTAGCAATGACTTCAGGCTCTTTCGCACCGCCATCTTCACTGGTAGCCTCGGCAGCCTGCATGCCTCTCGGTAAGCTGACTGTTACTATCACTGCATCTTCAGGATGCAGGAACGTGAGGTTCTCATATTTCAGATCACGAATGTGAATGCTATGATTCAGCTTCAGTGGTGTAATATCAAGAACAATATGTTCTGGGATATCAATCGGTAAGCACTCAACGCTGATCTTATGCAGCAGTTCCTGAACCTGTCCGCCATCTTTCTGACCGACTGGAACACCGGTAAGCTGAACCGGTATTTCCATTTTCACCTTCTCACCAGTAACAAGACCCTGCAAATCGAAATGCAGCACTTTCCCGGTTACCGGATGAAACTGGATATCTTTAACGATACAGTCAAACTGACGGTTATCATCAAGCTGAAGATCAAGAATATGATTCTCCGCGGTAAACACGAGAGGATTCAGATCATTCTCAAAAACTTCAACGGGAACAGATGCAACGGTTTTCATATAGAAAATACCGGGAATTCTCTTGTTATTCCTCAACTGGTTCACATCGTGCTTGGAAATCGATTTCCGAACATTTGCCTTAAGGGTTTTCTTTTCCATTGGCTTTACTCCACAACCTCTTTAACTTTTAACAACATCAAACAAGGAACTTATAGATTCATTATTATGAATTCTTAGTATAGCTTCAGCAAACACGGTGGCTGCTGAAAAGACTTCAATTTTCGGGCTCGAGATATCAGATCGCAGGGGAATTGTATCAAGCACGAACATCTTATCAATTTCTGAATTATTTATACGGTCTATTGACGGACCTGACAACAACGGATGCGTTACTGCACAAAAAATCTTTGCTGCACCCTTTCCCTTTAATGCGGCAACGGTACTGACCAGCGTACCTGCGGTATCACACAGATCATCTACCAGTAATACATCTTTGCCTTCAACCTCACCGATGATATTTACTATCTCGGCGATATTTTGTTTTGGTCTGCGTTTATCACTTACCACCAAACTCGCCCCGAGACGGTTGGCATATGCACGTGCAAGCTTGATACCACCAACATCCGGAGACACAACAACCAGATTCTTGCTCAGACTTCTTAATTCATTGATGAATATCGATGACCCGTATAAGTGGTCAAACGGTATATCAAAAAATCCCTGAATCTGTGATGCATGCAAATCCATGGTGATAATTCTGTCAAGCCCCGCAACTGTCATAACGTTCGCCATCAGCTTTGCGGTGATCGCTACTCTTGGCTGATCTTTCCTGTCCTGGCGGCTATATCCAAAATATGGAATCACTGCAGTGATCCTTTTCGCTGATGCCCTGCGTGCCGCATCAATAAGTATCAGCAACTCAACAATGTGATCACCAGGCGGATTGGTAGACTGTATAATAAATACATCCGCCCCCCTGATGTTATCACCATACTTCGCCCAGATCTCTCCGTCACTGAAATTTTTGATCTCCAACTCACCAAGATTCTTACCAAGGTAAGAAGCAATTTTGCTGGCGAGGGCAGTACTTGATCTGCCGGAAAAAATCTTGAGTTCAGTGCTCATAAAAGCTGCCTGCAGTTTTTTAATTTAAAAACAGATTCTAAATATAAACAATGGCGGGTTAAGTGTCAATAATTTAAGCAGATAGGTAAATTCTGATTTTCAGGCACTTTCCCGTACATGTTTCTAGTCGCGTTTTTTTCTCAGAAGGAAATAAACCACAAGTAATAAGACTGAACCCGTCAGATAGTATATCCAGTCAGGTGTCGACTCTAGTTTGTTTGGTTTATACGTTACGGTAATTGCCTTCCCCTCACCGATCTCAGCCAGCGTATATGACCAGGTTAATTGTTTATCCACAACCTCCTGGGCGTTATGGCTGATGATCTCTCCGGGAAACTCGTACACATAGGTAAGTCTGAAAAGTGAATCATTAACACCAAATCCGGTGGTGACCGGTGGTATGAATTGCGAGAGCACCTTCTGACCCGGAGCTCCGTCTTTCAGACTGATATTTGAATTTTTGAATATTCGGCTTGTTGCCAGTGAATCGATACTGGTAAAACTGAGTTCGAAAACAGCATGCTTCGTTGAGTCTGTGGTGTCAGAATACACCTCCACATCTTCTATCTGTACCGCATCAGTGGTAAACTCACTCCGCAGAGAGTCTTCATTAAACAGGTAGATATTCTGAATCCCTTCCAGACTTAAGGAATCGGGGAGATGCGTCCAGTAATGAACTCGCATCGTTCCTGATCCATCCTTATTAATATAGGTTTCCTGCGTATAGTTTAAACATCCTTGCAATACGAAACCAAAAGCAAATGCAAGAAGCGAAAGGGTAACAGTTTTCTTCATTCTCATAGGATTCTTTAGTAAATACTCATTGGCAAAATTAGCTAAAAAATGGAAAACTCTCACACCTTTTTTCTTGATGAACACTCGTGGCAGAACAGAAACGCATCTTAGCTGACTATACAATAAAAAAGGCTGCATGGGCAATACTCATGCAGCCTATCTCGAAATTTTAAAACATCAGAAATCGGTACCTAGCGAGAAGTAGTAAATTGGCTTCGAAAAATGATTCAGATTGAATGCCCAGGCAACATCAAACCGGAGCAGGAAGTAAAGAAAATACATCCTTGCACCTACACCTGTACCAATTAACAAATCTTTAGTAACATTACTGTTCTTGAAGTCTCTTCCAAAAAGCTGGAGTTTCGCATTATCATTCCATGCTGTACCCATATCCACAAATGCAACGCCAAGTATATTCTGAAACAGTAATGGAAGCCCTCCTGTTACCAGATATCTGATCAGTGGGAATCTTAGCTCAAGATTAGCCAATGCATATCTTGACCCGATCTGCGCCGCGTATGTATATCCACGCAGTGGAAGAGTTGTGGTCAGGAATGCAAAGTCGGAAGGACTTTCAATAGGAAACTCACTTGTTGCCCATCTTCGGTTAATCCAGTTCTCTGTACCACCAATAAAGAACCGTTGAGGGTTAGGACCAACGGAATATCCAAAAGAAAAACGGTAAACGAATGAATAATCTGTCCAGAATCTTGAGTAGTTACGGTAATCACCCAGAAGAGATGCGAAACCAAAATTCTGGGGATCCACGAAAGGATTTCCCAGCAAATCAAACCGGTAGCGCATACCATCTATCGGAGAAGTATAACCAAAAATTGTATTATCATGAACCAGTGAGATTGCCGGCACTACGAAAGTATTTCTTTTAATTCCTACTGAAAGATCATCAAGATTCTCAGAAGACACATTCAGCATACTGATACCAAAATCCAACCGGTTAAAACGATCAATCGGATAGCTCATACCAAGCGTCACACCAAGATTCCGGAACCTGTACAGGTCTATCCTGTTTGCACGATCAATGTATACAAACCTTGCAGTATGAAACGCCTCTATCCCAATATCAAGTCTGTTGGGCAGATAGTAGTACGCAAGCCCATAATCACTGTTTTTCAGATCAACTTGAAGACTGGTCATTCCCACCAACCGGTGATTACCTAAAATATCACTAAAGGAGAGCACGGTTGTGCCAAGAAGCCCGTAGTACGTGCTAAACCCTGCGTTGGCATAAACGATATCTGGTGAGAAAGTAATCCGGTAGCGGTTCACCTTGTAATTCCCTTGTGCATCCAGATTGTTCGGCTCAAAAACCGTATTAACAGTATCCTGACCCGGCACTGGTATCTTATACTCCTCATCACCTGATGTGTACGTACCCAGTGAAATCTGAACTGAATCAGAGTATATTTTAATAGCATTGGTATCTGTGATGCTGGTTACATTTTTGAATGAGTCAACCGAAGCTATTGCTACTGAATCAATCTTATCAAGTGAATCAACAAATTCGGGAATGATCTTTTCCCCCAGAACCAGGCTCCGCATGTACTTGGTTAGTCCCAGCGTGTCAGTACCTGGATGAAATGTCAGGGGATTCGTAAGCAGAAACAGGTGGTACACTGCTTCATACATCGAGGAGAATACTAGCTGCTTTCCGTCCCTGGATATCGATAGCTGATTCAATCCGTTCAGTGAATTCGTTACGGGCTTCACTGACTTCTCTCTGGTATCCCCTGTAGAGGCAAGGTGCATCTTATAGATATTATTGATACCATTCTTGTCGGAAACGAAGAGTATCTGACTTGAATCAGCATAGATAGGTGATGTCTCATCACTGAGGCTAAAATCAGTCATACGTTCAATCCGCAGTGATTCCAGATCAATGATATAAATGTCTTTCTGGAAGTAATCGTGATCCCACATTTTGAATTTCGGAGCTACTGAATCACGATAAATATACCCTCCCCTGTCTGAAGAAAACACAATGCTTTTTGTATCAGGTGACCACGATGGATCACTGTCACTGAACACATCATTCGTCAGATTAGTCAGAGTACCTGTTTGAAGCTGGTAAATAAAGATATCTGACTGTGAGGCTAACTGTCCTGCAAATACCAGCCTGGTGCCATCAGGAGACCATGAGACCGTCCCCACACCATCCATTTTCACCGGCAGGGATTCCACATCGCCAGATTCCACATCCACGATATGTATCTGATCAAATCCACCGGTTTTAGCACCCAGCACAATCTTCTTTCCATCCGGTGACCAGGAATGTCCTGGATTCAAAATATTAAGCTCTTCAAAATCTACACTCCTGTTGCCTTTAACCACCCTCTTAATAATTTCACCGGTTTTTATATCCAACAGATAGACATCAAAATAGAAATCACGGTTCGAAATAAAAGCAACTACATCACCCGAAGGGGAAATTGCAGGACTCGTGTTGTATGAGGCGATAACATCCCTTTTGGTCAATTTCTTTGAAAATTCCTCAGGGTCTTTCCGGCTTTCAATATCAGGCCAGAAAAATCGCTTCATCTCCTTCTTCCACCGCTTGTTCAGCTCCTCGATATCCATGCCAAGTGCTTTTTTCAGTCCCTCTTCAAAACTACCTTTTCCTTTTATCTCATTTACGATTTCGCCGATTTTCTCATCGCCATATTTTCTGGCGATATAATACATTACTGCCTGACCGCCACGGTATGCAAAATAGTTATCCAGTCGTGGAATATCAGGCAGGTACTCATTGTTTGCAGCATCACGGATAAACATGTCAGTGTTAGTATCCCACCCAAGTGCCAGGTACTCTGGCAACCCTTCGCTGAACCACATCGGGAAGCGAACTGCATTTGGTCTTGAAATCAGATTCTGCAATGAACCCCCGTAAAACATATCATTCATCACTGCATGCACCAGTTCATGATGAATGACATGCCGAAACATCTTGTAGTCACCAGTAAAGGGAACTACAACACGGTTCTTGAAGAGTTCGGTAAATCCACCAACCCCTTCGGGCAGGTACTCATCAATCACATTCGTCTCCTGAAAATCGTTCTGAGAGCTATACAGAACGAACACAATTCTGTTATTGATCCGGTAATGAATCCGTTTCTGGATATCATCCAATGCCGTTTCTGCAGCCTTGGCTGCAAACTCTACAACACCGGGACCCTCCTGATTGAAATAGATATCAAAGTGTTTTGTCTGGATGTAATACCATGTAAAGTTCTTATACTGAACCTTATTCCTGCCGAACTGTGCATACCCATTGATTGCAAACAATCCAAACAGCAGTATCCAGAAAACAACAAAGCGGTTAGTCATAAATAGTAACTCCGGTTAACGAACAACAATGAAATCAAGCAGAGATTTTGCATAGTCAATCCTTATCAGTTTAACCCTGACTGTGTCACCCAGCCGATAGGTAATCTTACTTTTTCGCCCGATAAGGGAGTACTTCAACTCATCGAAAATATAATACTCATCACCCAGTTCTCTGACATGCACTAAACCTTCAGCAAGTGTTTCTTTCAGTTTAACAAAAAATCCAAAGTTAGTCACACCAGAAATTATTCCGTCAAATTCTTCTCCCAATGAGTTTTTCAGGAGTGCTATCTGATTTAGACGCACTGAAAAACGTTCCGCCTCAACAGCCGATCTTTCAGTTGCAGTAATATGTTCCGCAATCTGATCAAGTGCATCATCAGAATAAGGGAGTTTCTTAGCACCAGTTGTATAACTGTACAAAAGCCTGTGTACGATCAGGTCAGCGTATCTTCTGATGGGTGAAGTGAAATGGGTATACAGTCCAAAACCCAGTCCGAAGTGACCGATGTTCGTGATCGAATATACAGCCTTTGCCATTGAGCGTATGGCAAGGTCATTGACTATCAGCTCCTCCGGTTTCCCTTCTGCCTGCGCCATAAGCTCATTCAGGTCCTTGGCTGTGAAGCTCTTTCCTTTCCCAAAATTATAACCGAGCGTCTTGACAAAACGTATGAACTCCACCATCTTTTTTTCTTCCGGTACATCATGTACACGGTAAAGTGCAGTCTTTTTCACCCGCCTCGCAGGTGTGATTTCCTGGGCTACGATCCTGTTTGCAAGCAGCATGAAGTCTTCAACAAGTTTATGACTGTCTTTTGATTCCTTCACTACCACATGTAAAGGATCCCCCTGATCATCCAGTACAAACCGGACTTCCTCAGAGAAGAAATTGATACTTCCTTCTGAAGTCCGCTTTTTCCTGAGTATGAGGGCGATCTTATTGAGTAAGAGCAACTCACCGGAATAGTCACCCTTGCCCGTCTCTAGAATAGTCTGAACCTCGTCATACGTAAAGCGCCTCGTACTATTGATGACGCTTTTTGCAATACTGTGCGATATGATTCTGCCCCGTGGGGTCATCCTTACAAACACGGAAAAAGTGAGTCGGTCCTTACCAGGTACGAGCGAACAAATATTGTTGGAAAGTTTTTCGGGCAGCATCGGAATCACGCTTCCTACCAGATAGATGCTGTTACCTCGCAGATTGGCTTCCTGGTCAAGGCGGGAATCCCTGGCAACATAGTGCGAAACATCTGCTATATGGATACCCACCGTAAGAGTCTGATCATCATGCTTTTCTACCGAGAGCGCATCGTCAAAATCTTTTGCATCATCTGGATCGATTGTCATCACAACCTTTCCACGCATATCCACTCTTCCCCTCAACTCTTCTTCGGTGATCACCTCTCCTATTGCATGCGCTTCATCCAACACTGCCTGAGGGAACTCAAATGGCAATCCAAACTCTTCTGCAATCGTTTCAGCTGATTCCTTCAGGGTTACAGCAGAATCGATCACCTTCAGGATAATTCCTTCTGGATTAAGAGACCTGTCCTCCCATACCAGATCGCCAACCAGAACCTTATCACCAATCTTTGCCCCGTTGAGTGCAGCTTCAGGGATATAAATATCTTTCTCCAGCTCCCTTACATCGGGTACAACAAAATAAAAAGCCTTTGTCTTTTTCAGTGTTCCCGTGATGCGCCTCAACCGCCTCTTAATTACTGATATTACCTGACCTTCATAACGGCTTTTTTTTCGCTTGCGCTGCACAGCAAATGGCAGAACCTCCACCAAATCCCCATGCATGGAAGTTCCTAAAAAACGGGTTGGGATATAAATGGGTGGTATATCTTTTCGCTTCGGAAAGACTACTGCCTCACCCAATTCATTCATCTCAATAAACCCAACAATCCCTTGCTGAGTTTCATCCCGCTTCCGGGAATATCGCTTGCCTTCCTTCACCAGATACCCCTCTTCGGAGAGTTCGAAAAGAAGCTTCTTTAAGGATGCATAGGTGTCTTCATCATGAATGGATAGTTTGGCTGCAAGCTGTTTTGGCTTGAGCACTGTGGTGGGGTTCTTTTCAAAGAACTCAGTTATTTGCTGTTTCATTAAAACTCAAATCTATATTTAACACCAACCTCATTGATCATTTCATAATTGAAATTAAGTTCGTTCGTGGCTTCTTTCCTTTCGAGCCGCAAAATGAGGTTGTTTATGACGGGATACTCAAAACGGAAATTAGCGGCTGAAAGGTCCTGAAAAAGGTTTGTTGAACCGCCGAAAGTATATCGGAGATCCTTAAACCTTCCGGACAATGTAAACCGGGGTCCGTCTGCTGCTGAACGTACCTCAAGTGATTTGACGAAATCACCTAAATAATTGTTCAGTAATGATCCTAACAAACTTCCAGCCAAAGAGGTTGCAGTTCCCTCG
>JAEXTR010000045.1 GCA_023406915.1 Bacteroidota bacterium | reverse complement strand
CAGCAATAACGGTGTCTGGAATAAAGCTGAGTATTCCAAAGCTGAGGGTCTTTACGGTAAAACCCTGGGTTTGATTGGTGTTGGCAATATCGGGAAAGAAGTTGCAAAGCGCGCACTTGCAATGGGTATGAGTGTGTATGGTAAAGATATTTCCCGTATCGAAGGTGTTGCGATCAAAGATTTTTCTGAAATGGACAAAGTTCTTCCGATTTGCGATGTTGTTTCCATTCACCTGCCACTCACCCCGCAAACACGTGGACTGTTCAACGAAGAGATGTTTGGTTATTTGAAACCAGGCACAATCTTTATCAATACCTCCCGCGCGGAAGTTGTTGATCAGGATGCTCTGATTGAAGCCGTGACCACAAAAGGTATTCGTGCAGGACTTGATGTTTTTGCCGGAGAACCTGAAGGCAAGAAGGGTGATGTTTCCTCCCCGCTGCAAAATCTGCCGAATGTTTATGTTACCCACCACATTGGAGCGTCAACTGAACAGGCACAGAATGCTGTAGCAGAGGAAACCATCAAGATCATAAAGGATTATATTAAGAGCGGTGTCATTGCTCACTGGGTCAATCGTGCAAAGATTGAAGATACCAAGTATCAACTCGTTATCAAGCATCTTGATAAACCCGGTGTCATGGCAAATATCTTCACCATCATGAAACAGGAAGACGTGAATATCGAAGAGATTGAAAACGTTATCTTTGATGGCGGATTAGTGGCTACCTGCACTATGAAGCTGAAGAAGGGACTTCCTACCGAAATGATTGAGAGCATGAAGAATCTGCCTGATGTACTCTCACTTTCCCATGTAAAGTCATAATAAGACTTTTTACCCGATCAGCAGACCCCGCCATCCAGCGGGGTTTGCTGTTTTGAAGGTCATCATACAAACCGGAGTTCTGGAATCTCATCCACGACCTGGTGAAAGTATGGCAGCTGAACCAGCTGCTCAATACCTTTTCTGTCATCATCTATCAGTTCCAGGACTATGGACGCTACATTTACCCTTAGGAACTCGGTGACCTCGGGGGTAATACCTGAATCCCAGCCACCAGTCTCTACGAGTTCGCTCAATGCATCATTCAATCCGGTAAACTCATGGTGCAATTCTTCAAGCACGTCCTTACTCTTTGAGACTAAAATGTAGGAAACATAGGGAAGTGTCAATAATTCTGCAACATGCTCGGCGATGTTCATACCTTTCATAAACCTGTTCTGAGCAAAATTCAGGTCACCACTTAAGAGCAGACTCGCCTGTGATTTTTCTTCCTTAGAGGCTAGTGATATTTTTGGTTCGATTTCAAAGGACTCTTTGAGTAAAATCTTTGTCAGTAGAATATCCTGGCTTGAGACATCACCGGCAACCTGTATCTCTTCAATTTCGTCTGTATCAGGCGGAAAATAGAGGAAAGAAAGACTCAGATCATTTTCCAGCACAAGACCATACTTTGAGGATATAAACAATTCTTCTTCGTCTTTGTTCAGTAGCTCAAAAACCGGGACCAAAACCGCCTGATATTCACCCGAAAGGAGCCGCTTCATCAACAGCGGAGTTTCGCTGAACACAACCCTATTGGCAAGGTTTTCTGTCATCACTTGCTTTATCAGCCGGGTATAAAGATTATTTGGGAGTCCGAATTTTTCTAAGATTTGCATGCTTTTCTCTAATGAACTTTTGAATCAGGGTACATTGTTTAATCGATAGTTACAAAATTACAAACAAAAAGAGGTAAAAATCATGAAAAGAGTGCTTGCACTTTTCATCGTTATGCTGTTCGCAGGAACGGCAGCAGCCCAGGTCAAATGGAATTTTGACGCGGCGCATTCCAATATAAATTTTTCAGTTAGACATCTTACTATTACCGATGTAACTGGAAACTTTGGAAAATTTGAAGGAAGCGTGGAGTCTCAGTCCGAAAAAGATTTCACTGATGCAAAAATCTCCTTCACCATTGACGTCAGCAGTATAAATACCGGCATTCCAATGCGTGATGACCATCTGCGTTCGGCAGACTTTTTTGATGCAGAAAAGCACAAAAACATCACGTTCGAAAGCACGAGCATGAAAAAGACCGGTGAAGGCACCTACGAATTGCAGGGTAACTTCACAATGCGTGGTAAAACGCATCCCATCACCCTGGCAGTAACTCATAACGGGATAGCAAATGACGGAAGAGGAAATATTAAAACTGGCTTCACCGTCAGTGGACAGTTGAACCGTCAGGATTATGGTGTCAGTTGGTCAAAGACTCTGGATACCGGTGGTTTGATGGTTGACAACATTGTGAAATTGCTTTGCAATATTCAGATGGTCAAGTTGTAATACTTCCGGTTTAGCATCAAGAAAAAAGGCTGTCAAACGTGACAGCCTTTTTTTTCGTCTTTAGTCAAAACTTATTTTGAAGTATATCTCTTCTCTTTAATTTTTGCAGCTTTACCAGACAGATTACGCAGGTAGAAAAGCTTTGCTCTGCGAACCATACCGGTACGAACTAATTCAATTTTTGCAATTTTTGGTGAGAGGTAAGGGAAAATTCTTTCAACGCCTACGCCACTTGACATTTTACGAACAGTAAAGGTACGGTTTTCCTGACTGCCGCGAATGCTGATCACATCACCTTCAAAAACCTGAACTCTTTCCTTATCACCTTCAATAACGCGTACGTGAACGCGAATGTGATCACCTGGTTTAAAATCAGGGTACTCAACTTTCGTTTCTTCTGCTTGACTAATTACATCGGTTGCCATAATCACTCCGTTGTCTTGTTATTTTTTTTCCATTGTTCTGTTAATACTTTTGACTGCTGTTGTTTCCAGTCTTTAATTGCCTGATGATTTCCTTCCAGCAATACCTCCGGGACACTCATACCACGGAACACTGCAGGGCGGGTAAAATCTGGAGCTGCAATCGCCTCTTCATCCATAAAGGAGTCGATCAACGCTGATTCACTGTCGTTCAGTACACCAGGAACCAGCCGTACGACAGCATCAACGATAATCAATGCCGGAAGTTCACCGCCGCTCAGGACAAAATTTCCGATAGAAATTTCGTGTGTCGCGAAATATTGTCTTACCCTGTCATCAATGCCCCGGTAGTGACCTGCCACAATGAGGAGGTTCTCTGCCAGCGAGAAACGGTTTGCATCCTTTTGATCAAACACTTTGCCCCCAGGTCCGGTAAAAATCACCGCCTGGTAACTCCGTTTGCTCATCAGATCTTCAATACAATCAAAGAACGGTTCCGGTTTCAGCACCATACCTGGGCCGCCACCGAAGGGCTTATCATCTATTTGCTTATGCTTGTCTTTCGCGTAATCACGGACGTTGTGCACCACAATAGTGACCAATCCCTTATCCTGAGCACGCTTTACAATACTGGTATTCAGAGGGCTGGTCAGCAGGTCCGGCGTAGCGGAAATAATATCAATCCTCATAATCCAGCAAAAAATCTTTGCAATTACCGAATACGATTTTCTTGCCTGCGGCATCAAAAGATTCGATATATTCTTTCAGTGCAGCGAGGGCATACACTTTCTTATCATCCCCAGTAATCAAATACACATCATTAGCAGGCATAGAGAGCACATCAGTAAGCGTACCAAAGTGCTCCCTGCCAAACCAAACTTCAGATCCGATCAGATCATGAATATAATAGGTATCATCCGGAAGCTGAACGGCATCTTCCTGCCGAACAAACATTTCCTTACCGGTCAGTATGTCAACGTCAGCTGAAGCATCGAAAAAGCGAAATTTCAAACTGATTTCGTTT